>JAIRTU010000020.1 GCA_031254735.1 Bacteroidales bacterium
TCCACTCGTCCTTTCAAGGCGGCAGTTTCTGTTTTCTTTCCGGGCGGGACCGATATTTCAATGTCTTCTATTCTGATATGCTCTTTTTTCTCTGCTGTCGGCGGAGTGTCGGTCAAGAAGCCGTTTTCGTCAACGTAGGCAATCATGCTGTCAAATCCTTTGCCTTTGTCTGCCTTGCGAAGCTCTTTCTTTTTTTGTTTTTCCATACGTTTCGATTGCTTCTTCTTTTCGTTGTCTCTTTTGTTTGATGCGATAGGTTTTGCCATGTTTCCGATGTATTATTTTGTTTTGCGGCAGTATTTTTAACCGGTTCTGCCGTTTTGATTGTTTCTCCGGTGAGTTGCTGTATGCTTTTGAGCATGGATTGTTCATCTTGCGAACAGAACGTGAGGGCGGTTCCTGTTTTACCGGCTCTTCCGGTACGTCCGATTCGGTGTACGTAGGTTTCTGCTGCGTCGGGCAGGTCGTAGTTGATGACCAATGCCAATTCGTTGACGTCTATTCCGCGTGCGGCAATATCGGTGGCGACCATTACACGTGTCTTTCCCGATTTGAAGTTGGTGAGGGCGCGTTGGCGTGCCAATTGCGATTTGTTGCCGTGAATGGCTTCGCTGCCTATTCCCGATTGGCACAAATTCTTGGCGATCTTGTCTGCTCCGTGTTTTGTGCGGGAAAAGACAAGTACCGATTTTCCTTTGGTCTCGTTGATCACCGACACCAGCAATTCTTTCTTTTGTTGTTTTTCCACATAATAAATATATTGCTCTATTGTTTCCACCACCGACGACACAGGAGAAACATCAATGCGTTTGGGATTGTGCAAAATAGATTTTGAAAGCGAAGCGATAGCCTCCGGCATGGTGGCAGAAAACAAAAGGGTTTGTCTTTCTTTGGGCAGTTTGGGCAGAATACGTTTGATGTCTTGAATAAAGCCCATGTCCAACATGCGGTCGGCTTCGTCCAAGACAAAATAACGGATAGAACGCAGGTCAACAAAGCCCTGATTCATCAAATCGAGCAGTCTGCCCGGTGTTGCCACCAGAATATCTACTCCCTTTTTCAACTTTTCCGTTTGAGGGGTTTGGCTTATTCCGCCAAAAATCACACTGTGGCGGAGAGAAGTATATTTGGTGTAATCGGAAATACAATCGTCGATCTGTATTGCCAATTCTCGTGTAGGCGTTAATATCAAAGCCTTTATGTGGCGGCGTTTTTCCTGTTGATTATTTTCTTGAGAAAGATATTGAATAATGGGAATGGAAAAAGCCGCTGTTTTTCCGCTTCCTGTTTGCGCACACCCCAGCAGGTCGCGTTTTTTCAACACAACGGGGATAGCCTGTTCCTGTATCGGAGTGGGAATGGCGTATCCTTTCTCCGAAAGAGCTTTTAAAATGGGGTCTATAATATGTAATTCTTTAAATGTCATAAATATAAATAATTCGGTTGTTTCAACAGCCGATGTAAATGAATAAAAATACAGATAGTGAAAGCAAACATAAATTCGCTTCCTCTATCTGTGTCGGATTGTACAAACGAATACTAAACGAATGTGCAGGCTTGATAAAAGCTGTTCTTCCTTTTAGTATCTTTTTGAATGATAACCGCCACCGCCTCTGCGGTTGTTGTTAAACTCTCTTTTTTCCGTTCTGGGTTTTGCAGGAGAAACGCTGATGACTTTGCCGTCAAATTCGGCTTCGTTCAATTCGTCTATTGCCTTTTGCGCTTGTGCATCGTCCGACATTTCCACAAAACCAAATCCTCTCGATTTTCCGGTTTCTCTGTCGGTGATAACTTTCGCTGAAGAAACGTCTCCAAACTCTGCGAATAAATTTTCCAAGTCGGCATCGTTGATGCGGTAACTTAAATTTGAAATGTAAATGTTCATTATTAAAATGTTATGTAAATAAATTAAGATAGGGAGGAGGTTGTTAAAGAAAGGCTGCTTATAAAAAGGGCGATACATTAAGAATTCTCAACACCAATCGGCTGCAAAGATAACACAAATAAACATGCAAATATCCGTTTGGAAAAAATAAAAATGTTTTTTTTTCTCGAAACGCATTTTACGTCATCTGCAAGCCTTTTTTTTCGACAAATGCAAAAACAAAAATTCGGGTATTATATTTTTTATTATTTTTGTACGTTAATAAACAAATTAAAACAGAATAAAAATATGAGACAATTGATTTCGGCACTTTTGCTAAGCACTTTCTTTTTGACGGCAAACGCACAGGGAGGACTGTTTGAAAAACCCATGCCTTTGCCCTCCGTAGATGTAAAGACATTAAACGGTAAATCGTTCAACACCAAAGACATAGATAACGGCGGAAAACCTGTCATTATCTGTTTTTTTGCCACATGGTGCAAACCCTGCATGACAGAGTTGAAAGCCATTGCCGACCTTTATGACGATTGGCAGGAAGAAACAGGCGTGAAGATTTACGCCATTTCTATCGACGACAGCCGGTCGAGTGCCAAAGTGTCGCCGCTGGTGAAAGGACAAAATTGGGATTACGAATTTCTGTTGGATGAAAATTCCGATTTTAAACGTGCCATGAACGTAAATGACATTCCGCATACCTTTGTTTTGAATGGAAATAAAGAAATTGTGTGGCAACACACGTCCTATTCGCAAGGTGCGGAAGAAGAATACATCAAAGCGGTTCGTGCGCTGTTGGCGAAATAGTTTTATTGTTTTAAACAGTCGATAAATGAAAAAATATATTCTTTTCTTTGGGTTGTGTCTGCTGTGCGGAATGCGTATTTTTGCCCAGAATGATATACTCAACAACGGTCGCATAAGCGGGAATATACAAATGGACGCCCAATATTATATCCCCGACAAAGCAATAGGTGCAGATACCGTTCCCGACAAAATGCGTGCTAATGCGTTTGCCAATATCAATTATACCAACGGAAAATTCTCCGCAGGATTTCGGTATGAGTTTTATCAGTTTCCGCTTATTGATTTTGAAAAAATCGGGTATGTCGGACATGGGATTCCGCATTATTACGCAAGCTACAATCACGACTATTTTGAAGTTACGGCAGGCAGTTTTTACGAACAGTTTGGAAACGGACTTATATACCGCTCGTACGAAAATCGAAACTTGGGCTACGACAATGCCACCAACGGAATCCGCGTCAAAGGAAAACCCTACAAAGGCATTGTGCTTACCGGGATTTGGGGCATGCAACGCAATCTATTTGTAAAAGAAGGACAGATACGCGGCTTGGACGGCGATTTTTCTTTCTCTGAAATGTTCCCTGTATTGAGCGAACATGCTTTTATCTTGGGAATAGGAGGAAGTGTTTTAAGCAAATTTGAAAAAGATAACGATCTTGCATACAATCTTCCTCAAAATGTGATGGCTTTTGCCACGCGATTGAATTTCGGTTACAAAGATTTTCGGATCAACGGCGAATATGCCTACAAGTTTAACGATCCTTCGTTTTTGAACGAAATGATATACAAATCGGGCAGCGCCCTGATGTTGACCGCTTCGTATGCCATGAAAGGTCTGGGAATTTACCTGACAGGTCTGCGTACCGACAATATGGACTTTCGCACCAACCGCAATGCGGTAAGCAACAACAATATCATCAATTATATTCCTACGCTTACGCGCGAACACACCTACGCTCTGCCGGCAATGTATCCTTA
>JAIRTU010000050.1 GCA_031254735.1 Bacteroidales bacterium
TCTTTAAATTTTTCCTCAGCCTCTTTGTTCCCAGGATTTTTATCAGGATGATATTTTAATGCCAATTTTCTGTATGCAGACTTTATTTCATCAGAAGAAACACCTTTATTAACACCAAAAAAAAAAATTACATCTGCCTGATAATGAGTGATAAAATTTTTATCTCGCAAAAATATTTAACTTATATTAATAAAAATAAACGACATTGAAAAGCGATCGGATACTCTCGAAAGCTCGAAAAAGTCATGAGATTTGAAGAAAAGCCCGCAAAATAGTGAATAATTTTTGCCGGAGACAGTGTATTGTTCATTTCGTTTTTGCAAGTTTATTGTTTGCTTTATAATAATTTGATATACAATCGAATATACAGAATTTCTTTTCTCGATTTTGGCAAAAACACATTGCGGCAAATATTGATTTAGACTGATAGATAAAAAAAGTTTGCGATTTTTTTTTGATCACTTGCTTTTTGTATTGAAAAAGATTATATCTTTGCGATATTATTTTAATATCATTTTTAAACAATTATTTTATTCATTATGAGAACGAAAGAAGAAAAATTTAGTAAAGCAAAAGTAAACGGAATTGCGATGTTGATATTCAACATGCTGTTTTTGGGAGCAATTATTTGGTTTTTTATCCGGCTTGTATCGCAAGAAGACAATATTTCCCTGCCCGGTCTATGGGTGGGTGTAGATATTTTCCTCTTTGTTGTAAACTGTATTTTTTGGTGCGGATTTACAATGATAGAACCAAACGAAGCCCGCGTGATGATATTTTTTGGAAAATATGTGGGAACGCTGAAAGAAAACGGTTATTTTTGGGTAAATCCATTTTATGCAAAAAAGAAACTTACGCTTCGGGCGAGAAATCTGGACGCCGAACCTATCAAAGTAAACGACAAAATGGGCAATCCGATCATGATAGGACAGGTGATTGTTTGGCGGGTAAAAGACACATACAAAGCATCTTTCGACATCGACAATGCCTCCATATCGTTAAGCGTTGCGGGAACACATTCTTACGACAATGTGAACAACAAAATGAAATCGTATGAAAAATTTGTGAAAATTCAGGGCGACGCCGCTTTGAGAAGCGTTGCGGGAATGTACGCTTACGACAATGTTGAACATGAAAATGAAAAAATCACCCTCCGAAGCGGCGGCGAAGAAATTAATGATATTCTTGAAAATCAACTCAATGAACGTCTGGCAATTGCGGGCATAGAAGTGTTGGAGGCTCGTGTGAATTATTTAGCGTATGCTCCTGAAATTGCAGCGGTTATGCTTCGTCGTCAGCAGGCAGATGCGATTATTTCGGCACGAGAAAAAATTGTGGACGGTGCTGTCGGCATGGTCAAAATGGCTATCGACAAGCTGTCGGAAGCACAGGTGATAGAATTGGACGATGAGAAAAAAGCGGCGATGGTTACCAATTTAATGGTGGTATTGTGCAGCGACGAACCCGCTCAACCGGTTGTTAACTCCGGAACATTGTATCATTAATCTGTTTTCAACAAAAACCCGACAAAAAAATGGATTCCGATATTTTATATTACGAACGCCAGCGCACGCCCCTGCTTTGGGGAATAATCATATTGCTTCCCATAAATATTCCCTTCATTTACGGATTGGTTAAACAATTGATATTCAAACAATCGTGGGGAGACAATCCGATGAGCGATACCGAATTGATTATCGCTTCCGTATTGGTATTTTTCTTTGGCATTTCCATGTTTGTATTCAAATTGGAAACCATTATCACCAAAGAAGGTATTTACGTTCGATTTTTTCCGCTTATGATACGGTATAAACTGTATTTATGGGAAAACACAGCTAAAATGGAAGTTAAAAAACATGCTCCATTAAGACGGTATGGCGGTTGGGGATACAAAATCGGCATGAAAAGGACTGCTTTCACCATGCGGGGAAGCATGGGATTGGAGTTAATTTTGAACAATAATCGAGAAGTCTTCATCGGAACAGGCAATCCGCAAGAACTTCAAGCGATTATAGACAAGTTTAAACACTAAGCAACATCTTCCATGGCGAAAGAGAGAAAAAGTAAAAGTTTCGTTCTACGCATTGACGAGGAGAGAATGGCAGCCATAGAAAAATGGGCAACCGACGAATTTCGCAGTACGAATGCCCAAATAGTATGGATACTCGATCAGGCATTGAAAAAAAACGGCAGAATGAAGAAACAACGAACAGAAGATAACGGCTAACGGTCAATTACATGTCCTCATTATTCTCTATTCGTTATTCTCTGCCTGTTTTTCTCTTTTTTCCGGCACTGTTTCCAACTATTCAACCCGCTTTTTTCGTTTTTACGGTGGTAGTTGCAGAGCGAAACACCAATGCCAATGCCGAATCTTTTAATGCTAAAATAAAACTGTTTCGAGCTAACTTAAGAGGTGTTTCCGATAATACTTTTTTTCTTGTGTTCAGAGTTGCAAAATTATTCGCTTAGTCCACATAATTTTGATCTGTCCCGAGATTTACCATCGTCGTTGGGCAATCGAAACACTCTACAAGCAACTCAAGCAGAATTTTCAGTTGCATTTCTTCTATGGCGACACTGTAAATGCCATTGAAATACAAA
>JAIRTU010000082.1 GCA_031254735.1 Bacteroidales bacterium
ATTCGATAAAAGCAATTGTTCGGATAGAGCGTTATCTGTCGGCAGACAGTTCATGGAAAAAGAGCAATAGCAAGGCGGTGATTCATACTCGCAAAGATGAACGGTCGAAATTGCTTCGATACGGAGAAAAAATACTCATCTCTTCTTTTTTGAACGAACCTTCTTCTGCCAACAATCCGCATGCTTTTGATTATCGGCGATATTTATCTGTCAAAAACATTTATCTGCAATCGTATATTCAGCCTGAAAATTGGACAGGAATAGCTCAACGAACAGGCTCTCCCATTATACATTTCACAACGGATATTCGGCATAAGTTCTTGAAAATCTTCGCCGACGCCAATATGGATTTACAGCAATACGGATTAATCTCTGCCATTCTTTTGGGTTATGACGACGAACTCGATCCCGATATTTCTCGCAGTTACAGTGCGGCGGGAGTAAGTCATATTTTGTGTGTTTCGGGAATGCATGTGGGCATTATCTTTATGCTGTTTTCTTTTTTCTTTCGGTTTTTCGACAAGACAAAATTCCAACGGATACTCCGCACTTTTGTCCTCTTGGCGATCATTTGGCTGTACGCATGTATTACAGGTTTGGCGCCTTCGGTGATGCGGGCGGCGACCATGTTTTCGTTTGTTGCCGTTGCGGGAATAATCAACAGGCGAACAAACAGTTACAATTCATTAATGGCTTCCGGGCTGTTTTTGATGTGTATCAATCCGTTGATAATTCTTGAGTTGGGATTTCAATTTTCGTATCTGGCGGTCTTGGGTATTGTCTGGCTTCAAAAGGCATTGCATTCGCTGTATCGTCCCAAAACAAAAGTCGGAAATCATATTTGGGATATTGTTGCTGTTTCTCTTGTGGCACAATTGTTTACCGCACCTTTGGCAATATTGTATTTTCATCAGTTTCCCAATTATTTTCTGTTGGCAAATGTTATTGTCATCACTTTAACGCCTGTTATTGTCGGTTTTGGAGTAGCTGTTTTGGTGTTTTCGTTTTGGGCTTTTGCTTACAAATATCTTTCTTTGGCGTTGATGTATCTGATAAAATTTATGAATTGGTCGGTTCTTTCCATTGAAAAATTGCCTTATTCTCTTACGGAAAATATTTCTTTTTCTTTGGTGGAAGTCTTGCTTATTTATTTGTTTATCATATTGTTGGCATCGGCTCTCAAATATAAAAACAAACAATATTTATTCGCTTCTCTTGGCATTGGCGTTGTGATATTGGCTTTGGACATTTCGATGCAATGGCAAATAAACAGACAAAAAGAAATCACGTTTTACAGTTTGCGTTCAGGATTTGTGATTGAACAATTGCACGGACGAAATGCTACGCTTTATATTGACAGTGTCGGATTGAGCGATCAACAGACGTATGATTATAACATAAAAAACAATCATATCCAAAAGCGCATTCAACAGATAGATACGGTTGAAAATGTGCAATTTATGCAATGTCACGGGAAAAATATTCTTGTTTTGAATCAATCGGTTTATTCTTTTCCAGTAAAAGAAAAACTGAAAGCAGATTATGTCCTGTTTAATGGAAATACAAATATTTCTATTGAAAATTTACAACAAATGGTCGATTTTGACATGCTAATTATCGGGAATAATTGTTCGTATTATCGCAGGGAAGCCCTTGAAAAAGCCTGTGCAGAGAAAATTATTTCTTTTCACGACCTTAAACAACAGGGTGCTTTGGTGGTGCGTTTGAGACAGTAACAATTTATAATAGAACATTTTAAATACTGTTTTAGCTTGGATAATATTTCTTTTGAAAATAGAATAATCAAAATTATTTACATCAAATATCTTTTTCGACAGAAAAAAAGTGTAATTTTGCAATTTATTTTAGCAAGTGTATGAAAGTAATTCGCATTGTTGTTTTATTAAGTTGTCATTTTATCTTTATTACTGCCCTTTACGGGCAGTCGGATACGCTAAACCGGACAGATAAATTCGGCAAGAAATACGGTTCGTGGGCTAAGTACGAAAATGGAAACCTGTTGTGGAAAGCGTACTTTTACAACGGCGAACCTGTTGGTGCGTTTATTCACTATCACCCAAATAAAAAGGTAAAAGACAGTCTGTATTATTATCCCAATTCTCCCAGAGTAGATGCCGTTACTTATCACACCAACGGAAAGAAAGCTTCGGAAGGCGTTTTTATCAATACGATAAAAGACGGTAAATGGTTGTATTACAACAATAATGGAAATCTTTTTGCGGAAGAATATTTTAAAAATGGAAAAAAACACGGTATTTTCAAGTCGTATTCTTTGCAAGACGGCACGCTGTTGGAAGAAGAACCTTGGGAAAATGGTGTTTTGCATGGCGAATACCGGGAATATTTCACCACCGGACAACTCCGTTTGAAATGGAATTACAAAAACGGAAAAATCGACGGACAATACGAAAATTATTATATAGACGGAAGTGTCTGGAACAAAGGACAATATGTGGAAGGTCTTCGTCATGGAACATGGATATGTTACAGCAGAGAAGGCAAAGAATTAAAAGTGGAAGAGATTGATCGGCAGAAAATTACACGCACTGTTTTGGGCTTTGAAACACCCGAACAATGGGTGAAATACGACGCGCGGGCAATCGCTTATTTTTACAATAATCCGGGAGAAAACATTTTTATACAACTGCGTAACGGAACAAAAGTTATGCTAACCGAAAACAATTCTCTGCTCGCCATTTTCCAATTGGCAGGAGTAGAGCTGTTTATTTTCTTGAACGAGAATTTTTTGTCCTCGTATGAAGCTATCAAAAAGATAACTCCGATCGATGAAAATGAAGCCGAAATAATAATACGTCCTGTTCCACCGTTTAGTGTGCATACGTATGACAATTATTATAAAGACCTTAAATCACTATTAGACACCAGCACACCGGGAGAAGAAGAAGATGATGAATAAAAAAAGAGTACTGCTGGCGATGAGCGGAGGAATAAACAGTTCGGTGTCCGCCACCTTATTGAAACAACAAGGATATGAAGTAGTTGGAATTACCGCACGATTGTGGCGGGTGAACACCACTTTGCAGCAAGGCATCTGTTGCAATAATGAAGCTATCAGCGAGGCATGCTCTTTGGCGATGAATTTGAAGATTGATCATGAGGTAATGGATTTTACCGGATTGTTTAAAGATATAGATTTGAGAAATTTTATCGATGAATATCTGTATAATCGCACGCCCGATCCCTGTCTTTTGTGCAGTCTCAATCTCAAATGGAAAGTCTTGATAAAAAACGCCGAAGAATTGCAATGCGATTATATTGCAACCGGACATTATGCCACTATCAAACAGGAAAACGGACGGTATTTTATCTCCAAAGGAAAAGACCTTATAGAAGATCAAAGTTATGCTTTGTGGGGTTTGTCGCAAGAACATTTGGCAAAGACCATTTTTCCGCTGGGGAATTATACAAAAGACGAAATTCATCAAAAAGCAATGAATGCAGGTCTTGAACATCTTATCCAGAAGCAGGATAACGATGATATTTGTTTTTTTTCTCGTAATGATGACCGGTGGTTTTTGCAAAAACATGCTCCCTATCTGGAAAAGGGGTTTCTACCGGAGAGATTTGCAGGCAAACAAGAAGGTTTTCCTTTTTATTCTCCAAAACAGAAAAAAAGATTTCTGTTTTCGTTCGGTTTTCCGAAGCGTGCTTCTAAAACGGATACTAAAACCAAAAGGACTCTTTGGGGCAAGAAAAAAGATTTATTGTTGGATACAATAATTATTCGGGATTATAATCTATCTAAGTATCAGTCTATTCCAGACGAGTTTATAGGAGAAGTGAAAACACAACACAATGAAAACGGACAACAAGCGTTAATAAAACAGTATGACAATTATATTTTGATACAATTTGAAACACCAATAGCAGTCGCGACGCTGGGTCGGGCAGCTGTTATTTATAAAAATAATGATATGATAGGAGGAGGAATTATAGATGTGTTATAAAAATTTATTTGCAAAAGAAATTAAGATTGGCATAGTTGTGGGTGCAAGAAAACAATTATGTTATAATATTCATTTAAAAATGATTAAGTCCATTCAAAAATAGCGAAAACATGAAAAAAAATACGATTAAACCTATTGATTCTCTGCTTGATAAAGAGGCAGACCAACCGTTGAAAAACGTTCAACCCTTTTCTGTAGAACCGATTTTGCCGAGAAATGACGGCAAACCGATTCTTATTGCAGGACCTTGTGGCGTGGAAAGTAAAGAACAATTGTTTTCCACCATAGAATTACTCTCTGAGTCAGCAGAAATAGATATGTTTCGCTGCGGGATATGGAAACCACGTTCGTCGCCCAACAGTTTTCAGGGAGTAGGCAAAAAAGCTTTGCCCTGGCTCATTGAAATACAGTTAGCATACCAAATTCCGGTTTGCATAGAAATTGCGACGCCCAAACATTTAGAGTTGGCGTTAGACGCAGGTATCCAAAACTTCTGGATAGGAGCACGCACCAGCACAAATCCTTTTATGGTGGACGAAATTGCTTCTGTTGCACAAGGAACAGATATTAGCGTAATGATCAAAAATCCGGTTTCTCCCGATTTACAGCTATGGTACGGCAATTTTGAACGCTTTGTCAAAGCCGGTATACGCAAACTGGCGGGTGTCTATCGCGGATTTTCAATCGGAAGCATTCAGCCATATCGCAACGACCCTATGTGGCAATTGCTGATAGACTTCAAACGTACATATCGCGATATTCCGGTTTTTTGCGATCCCAGCCATATTGCGGGAGAACGAAATCATGTGTTTGAAATTGCTCAAAAAGCCTTGTTTCTGGATATTGACGGATTGATGATAGAAGTTCACAACAATCCTTCTCAGGCTTTGAGCGATAAAGAACAACAACTCTCAGCACCGGAATTTAAAGATCTGATCGACTGTTTGATTTTCCCTTCCAAAGGCGAAAAAACCGATCATACGCTGGAAAAATATCGTAACTCTCTCGATTCTCTTGACAAAGAACTTATTCATTTGTTGGGGAAACGAACTGAAATGATTAAGCAAATAGCTTCTTACAAGAAAGAACAGAATATTCCTATTTTGCAAATAGAAAGGTGGGAGAAAGTCAGAGAAAGAAATCTTGCTTTTGCCAAAGAGCAACGGTTGGACATCTCTTTTGTGGAATCATTACTCGATCTTCTACATCAATATTCTATCGAATGTCAGGAAGTCATCATGCGAAAAGAAAATAATAACAATTAGTAATTTTTGTTACCTGAACAGGATTGCGCTTTGTCGGTTCATTTTTCCGAACCGACAAAGCGTAATTCTTTTTTTCCGTTCACCCCTAACTTTTCCCTTTATCTGAACTGGGATTTTTGGGATTAATGGGATTAGTGTGATCAATATAATCCCAAAATGTCCATTAATAGCTAACAGGTTGATAATGACAGCCTATCATTTTTTATTACTGTCCGGTGAAACTCAGAAGACAAAAAAATACCTGCCGAAACGCTGATGAAACGGCATTTCGGTCTTGTTTTGAAAAAGCAAGCCCCCTCTACTCAAAAATGAGTGAATATTG
>JAIRTU010000108.1 GCA_031254735.1 Bacteroidales bacterium
GGGCAAGAGAGATTGCAGAAATCAAATCCGTAAAAAATTCTTGACATGGAGAGAAATTTTAGAAAACAGAGAGATGGTGTTGTTGTCAGCAATAAAATGACCAAGTCTATTGTTGTAGAGGTGGAAAGTAGACTGAAACACCCTAAATATGGTAAGTTTTTGAAGAAGACGTCCCGCTTTATGGCACATGACGAAAAAGATGAATGTCAAATTGGCGATGTTGTAAGAATAATGGAAACCAGACCATTAAGCAAAAACAAATGTTGGAGATTGGTTGAAATAATAGAAAAAGCGAAGTAGAAATGATACAGCAAGAATCAAGATTATCGGTAGCGGATAATAGCGGTGCAAAAGAAGTTTTATGTATCCGTGTATTGGGAGGAACAAAAAAACGGTACGCCGGCATAGGCGATAAAATTGTTGTAACCGTTAAAGATGCTATTCCGTCGGGAAATATCAAGAAAGGAACAGTAACAAAAGCAGTGGTTGTAAGAACAAAAAAAGAAGTTCGCCGAAGCGACGGATCTTACATACGCTTTGATGATAATGCGGTAGTGCTATTGACAGCAGCAGAAGAATTACGCGGAACACGTATCTTCGGACCTGTTGCTCGTGAACTCAGAGAGAAACAATATCTGAAAATTGTTTCTCTGGCGCCCGAAGTGCTTTAAGCACAGAAAAAGAAAGAATTGTTATTAAAATATCAAGAGACAGGGCTACTTTTTGGTGGTCTTGTCTTATTTTTATGTCTTTGTTGCCTCTAAATTCCCTATATAATGGTCAATTGTCAATGCCACAAAGAGTGCACAAAGCCGCACACCCGCCGCTACAATTTGCGGAAAAAATAAGGGCAGACCATTAAACAATTTGTGGAGTAGGGTGTTATTCTGTTTTGAAAATATGTATATTTGCATTTTTATTGATTATTAAACTTAAATGAAAATGAAAAAAATCGTAGTTTGTTTTTCTGTTCTCGTCGGGTTGTTGTTTGTCGGTTGCAAGAAAGAGAGTTCCGATTATGCCGGCAGATACATTGGTACGTTAGAATCGCAAGAAAAGACACAAGAAGACGTCGTATTGTTGTTTGAAGCAGACCCTTCCAACAGCGATGTTCTTTTGTTTGCCGGCTGTCTGTTGACACACGAAGAAGGCGGTCATTTTTCCGTTACGGAAAAGAAAGCCATAATGGAAATAGTCAATATGCTTTATCCCAATGCGATGTCGGTGGGTGTGCTGAATCCTTCCGCTTTTTTTGTTTTTGAGAAAAAAGAGTTGACCATGCAGCTGCAATACAATACGGTCGATTCCGACCGCATAACCATACGTTTTATCGGGAAAAAGAAATAATAATCGGCGTTAACTTTTCCGCTTGTCGATACCCCACATCAGTTTTTGACGAATGGTCTTGTAATAATTTTGTTCTTTGAACGAGACAATATGAATGTGGAATTTGCTTTTGGATACCGTTATGTTTTGTTCGGTGTGAAGAATACGCGAAGAAGAATCCAGCGACAATAAATATTGTTGGTTTCGGCTGCCGACTTTTATTTTTATTTCGCTGTCGGAGGGAATAACTACCGGTCGCACCGTCAACGAATGCGAAGCGATGGGCGTAAGCACAAACACTTCGGCGTCGGGAACAATGATAGGACCGCCACAGCCCAACGAATATGCCGTAGAGCCTGTCGGGGTGGCGATAATCAAACCGTCGCACCAATAGGTGTTCATGTAATCGTTGTTGATGACCACATCGATGGAGATCATGCTGCCGGCTCCGTGTATTCGCTGAATGCAGATGTCGTTCAGGGCATGATTTTTTCCTTCAAACAAATTGGGATACAGCTCTAAGAGTTTTCTTTTTTCGATGGAATATGCTTTATCTTTGAGCAGCCGGAACGCTTTTTCTGCCTGTTCAACGTTTACGCTCGACAAAAAACCCAAACGTCCGGTGTTGATACCCAGAATGGGCAATCGAGAATCGCCGACAATGGAAAGCGAATCCAAAAAAGTGCCGTCTCCGCCGACGCTCACCAAAAAATCGGCTTCGCCGTTTATCTCGGCGGCATTGCGGATTAAGGTTATGTCTTTGGGAAAAACAACGTCTTCCGACAGATTTTCAAACACTTCTCTGCATACAAACACTTCTCGGCTGTATCGATAAAGCAAATCCACCACATGTTGAAACGAGGCGAAAGACGGTTCTTCTGTTTTTTTGCCGAAAAGAATGGTTTTCATGGGCTTTATTCTTGCGTATTGTTTTCGGCGGCTTTCAATTCGAGTTGAATATTCATATCTGTATGATTGACGCCGTCGGTTGAAAATTCATCTGAAAATCCGATATAAAAGGTGCTGTCGTTTATTTGTTTTTTACCTTTTAATATCCATGTTCCTCTTGTTGTGTGGTCAAACAGAAAATATCCGTTGGCGTCTGCCAAGACAGATGTTACAAGCACCAGCGAGTCGTTTTCTTTTTTCATTTTAGAAATAACGGCAAAAGCGGCAGGATATGTCGTGTTGTCGTTACTGTTGAAACAGGTGGCGTTTCCGCCGATGGTGCTTTGGTATTTATCACAGTTGCAGAATAATAATCCTGCCATAAATAAACTCGTCAGAGCGATTTTCCAATTCTTCATGCTGTTTTATTTTTGCAAAGGTATAAAGTTTTTCAACATATAACGAAATCTCTCTTGTAAAACGTGTACTTTTGCAGGAACTTTTTATCTATGGACAATCATATTCATATCAACAGTGTGTCGTCGACCAACAGTTATTTGAAAGAAATGACAGAAAATTGCTGTTTGGAAAAAAGACGGGAATGTTTTCCGCCGTATTTTGCCGTTACCGCCGATTCTCAACAGCAGGGTCGCGGACGTCGGGGGAAGTGTTGGGAGAGCGAGGCGGGGAAAAACTTGTTGCTCAGCGTGCTGTTGTATCCTCAAATACATCCTTCGTTGCAGTTCCGGGTGTGCCGACAGGTCTCGGTGGCGGTGGCAAAATGTTTGGAAGATACTTTTTCTGTCGAAAAGGTCTCTGTCAAGTGGCCCAACGATATTTATATTAAGGATAAAAAAACGGCAGGAATTTTAATCGAACATTTTCTTCGCGAAGATTATATTCATTACAGCATTGTCGGAATAGGGATTAACATCAATCAGACTTCGTTTTCTTCCGCTTTGCCCAATCCGACTTCCATTTGTTTGGAAACAGGAAAAACATACAGCCCAAACGACTGTTGCGAGAAAATCATCAACCAAATCAAACAAACGGAAAACGATACCGCCGAAAGTTTGGAAGAACAATATTTGCATTATTTGTACAAATACAATGTGTTTTCCGATTATGTGCTTCCCAAAATCGCGAAGCAACCGCTCAGGCTGAAAATTACGGGCGTGGATGCCGTCGGGCGGCTGCAACTGACAGACGAAAAACATCATTTGTTTTCCTGTGCGTTTGACGAGGTGATTTATTGTTTTGACAAATAAATAAAATGTTGTATCTTTGCCGACATGGATATTAATTAACAGATTATTTTATGAGTTATTTCAGGAGTATTTACGCCGAGCATTATAAAAAATTAATTCGACAATATCAGGGCTTTCCCAACGAAAAAGTGCTGTTTCAAGATATAAATCCGTTGCTTTCCAACAGAAAAGCGTTGCAGGAAGCAAGCAAAGAAATTGCCGACGCCATCGATGAAATGCTGCCTTTTGTTACGAAAATATTATGTGTGGAAGCGCGTGGTTTTTTGTTGGGAGGTGTTTTGGCAACGTTGTTGGATGCGGGTTGTGTTCCGATACGCAAAAAGGGGAAACTTCCGCCTTACGCCTCGGTTCGGCATGCGGATTATGCGTTGGAATATGGAACAAACAGCATCAGTCTTGACACTTCGCTGATAGAATACAACGATAAAATGGTTATTTTTGATGATGTGCTTGCCACAGGAGGAACGGTTGACGCCGTTTACCGAATGTTGGAAGAGGAAATATCGAAGGAACGATTGGCAATATCGGGAAAAGGAAACCTTTGTTTTGCCTTTCTGCTCGAAATAGAGGCTTTGGGCGGAAGAAAGAAACTGATAGAGAACACCGGTATCCCAAACGAAAATATCTTTTCTTTGATTAAGTTATAAATAATGTAAATACGGTCATTAAATATTATTGTAAAAGGTGAAATATTATATCATTTCGGGAGAGGCGTCGGGCGATTTGCACGCTTCAAATCTTGCCAAAGAGTTATTTCAAATCGATCCGCAGGCACAGATAAGGGCTTGGGGCGGCGATTTGCTGCGAAAACAGGGTGCAGAGGTTGTGAAAGATTACAAAGATTTGGCATTTATGGGCTTTGTGGAAGTGGCGTTGAATTTGCGTACCATTTTGAGAAACCTCAAATTCTGCGAAGAAGATATTCTTGCCTATAATCCCGACGTGGTGATATTGGTGGATTATCCGGGGTTTAATTTAATGATGGCTGAGTTTCTGCACAAAAAGCAGATTAAGACATTTTATTATATCTCGCCGCAGGTTTGGGCGTGGCACAAATCGAGGATAAAAAACATCAAGAAATATGTAGATGAACTTTTTGTGATTCTTCCTTTTGAGAAAGTCTTTTATGCCGATCATGGCATGAACGCTCATTATTTGGGACACCCGCTGTTGGACGTGGTAAAAAACACATCGACAGACCCTACTTTCAGACAGCAAAACCATTTGAGCGAACGCCCTGTTGTTGCGTTGTTGCCGGGAAGCAGAAAGCAGGAAATATTGCGTGTGCTTCCAACCATGTTGAAGGCGTGTCGGCATATTGACGGTTGTCAGTTTGTGATTGCGGGGGTGGAAAATCATCGCAACCTGTATCGAGAATTGAATAAAGATGCTTTGGCGGAAGTTGTTTTCGGGCAGACCTATAATTTGTTGGCAAACAGTTGTGCGGCAATGGTTACTTCGGGAACGGCTACCTTAGAAACGGCTCTTTTCAACGTGCCGCAGGTGGTTTGCTACAAAGGAAATTATGTTTCTTATCTGATTGCAAAAAGATTGATAAAAGGAATAGACTATATCTCGCTGGTAAATTTAATCGCCGACCAAGAGGTGGTGAAAGAGTTGATACAGCAGGATATGAACCCGCAAAATCTCCTGCATGAGATGAAACTCCTGCTTGAAGACACGCTCTACCGAGAAAAAATGTTGCATAACTACCAACAACTCCGCCATTGTCTGGGCAACGGAAACACTTCTTTGGAAATCGCCAAAACCATGTACGGCTTGCTGAAAAAAAAATATACGGGTAAAAAGTAAAAAAAGTATGCCGCTTTCTGCTTAATATCCGCATTTCCGTTCGTGTAAGGGCATTTTGCAAAAAAAGATAAAACACTTGGGGTGGGGGGCGAGATAAAAACAATTTTTTTATTACTTTTGCAGCCTAATAATTTAATGAGAAATAAATGGACTTAAAGAAAATTTTGACCATATCGGGAAAACCCGGATTGTACCGGTTAATATCGCAGAGAAAAGGCAATATTATTGTAGAATCTTTGCTCGACAAGTCGCGTATGCCTGTTTTTGCGTCTATGCGGGCAAGCTCTTTGGACGACATCTGCATTTTTACCACCGAAGAAGACCTGCCGCTGAAAGATGCTTTTAAACGGATATTCGAGGCGAAAGAAGGAAAAAGAGCAGAAGTCTCTTCCGACAATGTCGGTTGGAAGAAACACATGGAAGAAATTTTGCCGCAATACGATAAAGAGAGAGTACACGTTTCGGATATGAAGAAACTGTTTGTATGGTATAATCTGCTGCACGACAACAATTTGTTGCTGTTTGAAGAAGAAGTTTCCGAAGAACAGTCTCCGACAGAAACAGAAAAAGAAAAAGAAGCCGAATAGTTTATCTTATCCGGCAGAGACTGTTTTATTGCTCGTTGGGAGATTTTTTCGATAGAGGATACTTAACAGAACAGGAATGACGTTAAAAGGTAAATAGTATTCTAAATATTTCGTATGAAAACCGCATTATATCCGGGTTCGTTCGACCCGATAACCAAAGGACATCAGTCTATTGCATTGCGTGCCGCCAAACTGTTCGATCATCTTACTGTTGCTATCGGCGAAAACAGCGATAAACATTGCAGGTACACGCAGGAAGAGCGTTTGTCGTTTTTGCGGAAAACATTTGAAGAAGTAAGCAATATATCGATAGTTTCCTACCGGGGATTGACGGTAGATTATTGCAAGGAAAACAATATACATTATATTGTAAGAGGCTTGCGTTCGGATATGGATTGGGGCATGGAATCGAGCATTTCGCATGCCAACAAACTGTTGAATCCGTCGATAGAGACCGTCTTTTTGTTGACCGCACCCGAATTTATCGGAATATCTTCTTCGGCGGTTCGCGAAATATTGAGCTGCAAAGGCGATGTCTCGGCATTTTTACCGAAAGAAATCATACATTTAATCGAACCATGAACGTAAAGAGAAACCTTTTGCTGTTGCTGTTCTTCGCACAGACGCTTGTTGCCTTTTCGTTGAAGCCTGCTGTTGTTGAGGGAAATGCACCTTTTGCCAAGAACAGGCAATTGCGTTTTTATACCTGCAACGATCTTCTGTTGCAACATCGTGTGTTGCGTGCAACCGCACCGGTTGATGATAAGGGTTATTTCAAGGTGCAGATTCCTGTTGAAGAGACTTCTTTGTTGACAATTGCCTGTAATACCACTTTCGGAAGTTTTTTTGTGGAACCTCAAAAGCAGTATCAAGTGGAACTTTCTGCCGATGAAGAATTGTTGAAACTTTTTGAGGCTCAACAGTTCGGATATTCCATTGCGATAAAGATGACGGCGTACGACACTGCCGAGTTGAACTGTAAGATCAATCGTTTTGAATATTATTACAATCGTTTTCTGTATCATTACGGCGATTTTTTTTACCGGCATATTCCTCAACATACCTACGACAGTTTAATGTCTTTGTTTGCCGATAAATTTTCCGTAAACAGCCTCGCAACCGATTATTATTCCGTATATGTCAGGTATCGATTGGCTTATATCGATTTGTTGTACGACGGCAAAAATACACAGAAACTGTACGACAAATATTTGGACAATCCGTATATTTTTTATAACAATACGGCTTATATGGAGTTTTTCGACCAATTTTTTGAAAACTATCTTTACGCAGGCACAAAGAAAATTTCAAAGAAAATACTTTACGAAAACATCAACAACAGGGTAAACTATTATAAGCTGTTGGACGAAATGGGAAAAGACCCGATTTTGGTCAATGAAAAAATAAGAGAAATGGTGTTCATCAAGGGAATGGGCGAGTTGTACGGATTGTCGCAAGAGTTTAACCGCACAAATATTTTGTTGTTGCTCTATCAAATGCAGAAAGAGTCGAAGTTTGCAGAACATCGAATTATGGCAGAAAACATGATCAATCACCTCATGGCGTTAAAGCCAAAGACCGAAGCACCCGATTTTGTGCTGAAAGACGTGTATAATTCTCCTGTTCGATTGAGCGACTTGAAAGGGAAGTATGTGTATTTGCATTTTTTCACTGCCTATTGCGAAGAATGTATCCGCGAGATGTTGATTTTGAAGTCTATACAGGAAGAATATAAAGACACTTTGCAGATTGTGAGCATTATGCTCGATTTCGAGCCGACCGGTCTGTATCATTTTGTAACGGCAAACAAAGAATTTGATTGGCTGTTTCTGCATTTCGACGGAAATTACGATTTTATAGATGCTTACGGAGTATATGGACTGCCTTTGGGAATTTTGATCGATGCTCAGGGAAAAATGGTAAGCAGTCTTGCAAAATCTCCGGCGCAAGGCTTGCGACTGCAATTTTTATCCATTTTTCCGACGCCGGAAAAGCCCAAAGATTCGCAAAGATACAGATATTGACAAATAAATGTATGATTATCAATGATTTATTTTTTAAAAATTTTTTTTTGCAAAAACGAAATTTGCCTGTAAAATCTACTATCTTTGTACTGTTATTTTGGAGTTTGACGAAATAAGAATATTAATAAAGGAATAAATTAATTTAAACAAAAAAGTTATGGATCTTAAAAAAATAATGGCTGATTTAGAAGCCAAAAATCCTGTTCAACCCTTATACTTACAGGCAGCAAAAGAAGTATTGGAAACAATAGTCGATTTTGTAAATGAACACCCGAAATACGACCAATATGCGATTGTTGAGCGTATTTTAGAGCCTGAAAGAATTATAAAATTCAAAGTTACATGGGTAGACGATAAAGGAAAAATTCAAGTAAATCGCGGTTTCCGCGTACAACACAACATGGCAATAGGACCTTACAAAGGCGGATTGCGTTTCCACAAGTCGGTAAATGAAGATGCAATGAAGTTTTTAGCTTTTGAGCAGACTTTCAAAAATTC
>JAIRTU010000243.1 GCA_031254735.1 Bacteroidales bacterium
CAAAGCAAGATTTTTGTTCAAAAATATGTACACGCATTCAAAAAAAAATTGTATTTTTGCAAATCTTAAATTTAATTTTTAATTTTTAATTCATTGAAATAACAAAATCATTATGGACGAAGACCCTTACCCGAACTGTTGTAGAAAAATAAACGTGTAACATTTCTATAAAGAGTTGGTTTTCAATCTCTTTATAGGTTAATTATAAGGAGATTAATAATGAGCGACAATAAAACTTATTTCCATAAGCTGATCGAAGAAAAAGCATGGAAAACTATAAAAGAAGAACTCCACGAACTTGATCCTGTTGAAATTGCAGACATTATAGAAGAACTTTACAAGTCGGACGAAGTGATTGTATTTCGTCTCTTGCCTCGCGATGCTGCCAAAGAGACATTTCAACATCTTCCGCATGAAATTCAGGAGGAAATCATAGAGGGTTTAGCCGCAAACAGCTCCAAGATAGCAAGTTTGCTCAACGACCTTGACCCCGATGATCGAACCGCTTTTTTTGAAGAGCTTCCCGGACAGATCACACAACGTCTGCTGCAAATGCTTTCTTACGACGAACGTAAAATTGCTACGCAGCTTTTGGGTTATCCCGAAGACAGTATCGGTCGTTTGATGACGCCGGAATATGTCGCCGTAAAAGCTTATTTTACGGTGGAACAAGCCCTTGAACATATTCGGAAATTCGGACGGGATTCAGAAACATTGAATGTGTTGTATGTGGTGGACAATCGTTGGAAACTCATCGATGACATACGCATCAAAGAAATACTGTTGGCTTCTCCCGAACAAAAAATTTCCGAATTGATCGACAATCGTTATGTGGCATTAAACGCATTCGACGATCAGGAAGTGGCTATCAAAGTGTTTCAGGATCAAGACCGAGTGGCTTTGCCTGTGGTAAGTTCCGACGGTATGTTGTTGGGGATTGTTACTTTCGATGATGTGATGGACGTGGTTCAGGAAGAGCATACCGAAGACTTTCACAAATTCGGTTCTTTTCAGGAAGCTATTATCAATCCGTTGAAAGCCAAAATGTTGTATCTTTATCGGCAACGTGTGGTTTGGCTTACGGCATTGGTTTTTATGAATGTATTTTCGGGTGCGGCAATTTCTTCTTTTGAAAGCGTTATCGAAAAAATGGTTTCGCTTGTCTTCTTTTTGCCGCTATTGATAGGCAGCGGTGGAAATGCAGGTTCTCAATCGGCAACGCTGATGATTCGTTCCATTGCCATTGGAGATGTAGACATGAAAGATTGGTTTCGTCTGTTGGGGAAAGAATTGATAGTTTCGTTTCTCTTGGGACTTACAATGGCGTTGGGCGTTTCGCTTATTGCGAGTTTCCGCGCCCCGGAAGTGATTTTGGTGGTGGCTGTTACCATGATTTTGAATGTGATGACAGGCAGTATTATCGGCTTGCTGATGCCTTTTATCTTTACCAAAATAAAACTCGACCCCGCAACAGCCAGCGCCCCGCTTATCACATCTATTGCCGATATTACCGGCGTTTTGATTTATTTTTCCATCGCTTCGTGGTATTTCGGATTTTGACAGATGATCATTCCAACATCCACTCTTTCAATTCAATATCTTCGTTATGGATAATGCCCAAGTAATTCCGGTAGCGAGAATCGGCAATTTTTCCCTCTTGCCATGCCTGTTTGACCGCACACCCGGGTTCGTGCGTGTGCGTGCAATTGCTGAACTTGCATTGAGAGAGCAATTGCAACATCTCAGGAAAATAATGTGAGATTTCTTCTTTTTCGTAATGAATCAATCCGAACTCTTTAATGCCCGGTGTATCTATGATAAATCCGCCAAACGAAAGTTCAAACATTTCGGCAAATGTGGTGGTGTGTTTTCCTTTGTTGTTATAGTTTGAAATGTCGGCAATTTTCAGTTGTAAATCGGGTTCTATACAATTGATAATGCTGGACTTCCCTACTCCCGACTGTCCGCTGAAAAGAGAAATCCCGTCTTTCATTTCCGATTTTAAAATATCTATTCCCTCCCGGCTCACGGCAGAAGTCGCAATACAGGTATAGCCAATGTCGGCGTATATTTTTTGCAAACGTTCCTGTCTGTGTTTCAGGTCGGAATGGTACAAATCGCTCTTGTTGAACACCAATACCGTTTTTATGCGAAACGATTCTGCCGCTACCAGAAAACGATCCATAAATCCGGGCGGCGTTCGCGGATCGGTTAAGCTCACTATCAAAAACGCCGTATCGATGTTGGCGGCAATGATATGAGAAATTTTGGACAGATTGACCGACTTGCGATAAATGAAATTCTTACGAGCTTGAATATCTGTGATAAAACCGTCGCCCTGCTCGTTGTTGCGGATAAAAAATACCGTATCGCCCACCGCAATAGGATTGGTCGCCTTGATGCCCTGCATGCGAAACTTGCCTCGCAACTTACAGTTCACCGTCGCTCCGTCTTGCATACGGACAATGTACGAACTTCCTGTCGATTTTGTAACTAAACCTTTTTCTTTATCCATATATGTATTTCCTGTGCGTAAAACGAACGATCCGGCGGTTTTATTGTATTTGCTCGCCGGTTACCAAAGATTGCGATTTCTCTTCTCTTCCAAGGCTTCGCCGTTGGGCTGAAATAGAGCGGACTTTCAGTCCTTATCGTCCGGGTTTGTAATTCGTGATTTTCATAATCACAAAAATCATAGGTTGGACAGTAAAAAAGCAACCGGAGCAAAGAAAAAAAATAAAAACACAAATATTTGCATTTTGTACGGCTAATTTTATTACTTTTGCAGAAAATATTTTTTCAAACCAAAAAATCAATCGTATCATGAAAAAAGTATTATTTGTTATTATTGCAGTTGTTTTCTTTGTGAAAAGCG
>JAIRTU010000116.1 GCA_031254735.1 Bacteroidales bacterium
TTGCCTTTTCGTGTGGACAGGTCGGTGTTGATTCCCCGATCGGAAACCGAAGAGTTGGTCGACTATGTGTTGAAAGACTCTCCCCACGCCTCCACGGTTTTGGATATATGCACCGGAAGCGGTTGTATTGCGGCGTCGCTGGCTCATTATCTGAAAGAAGCCCGCGTGTATGCTGTTGATATTTCGGGAGAAGCATTGGCGGTTGCTGCGGAAAATGCCGCGTGGAACAAGGCAGATGTGCATTTTTGGCAAAAAGATATTTTCGATCCCGATTTTGAGAAAACGGTTGAACATTCCTTTGATGTGATTGTGAGCAACCCGCCGTACGTGCGACAGAGCGAAAAGCAATATATGCACCGGCGTGTCTTGAATTTTGAACCTTCGCAGGCGTTGTTTGTTGAAGATGATAAGCCTTTGCTGTTCTATCATCGGATATTAAAGATTGGACAATCGCTGCTGAAAGATCGCGGAAAACTGTATTTTGAGATAAATGAGGCTTTCGGCAAAGATGTGTTTCATCTGTTTTCGGAATACGGATACAGCGATGTTGTGTTGCGGAAAGATATTCACGGCAAAGACCGTCTGCTTGGCGGAAAGAAATAAATGGTAAGATTTTTCAATTTATGAAATGTCGAAAATTAGAAAGAACAAAATAGACAGTCAACAAAGATGACAGCATTCAAAGCGTATGATATACGAGGAATTTATGGCGTTGATTTCACCAAAGAAGACGTCTACAAGGCAGGGTTTTTCTTGCCTCGACTTCTGCATGCCGATAAGGTTTTGGTGGGAAGAGACATCCGGGTTTCTTCCGATGAGATATACCATGCTCTTACGCAAGGAATTATTGACGCCGGCGCCGATGTGTATAATTTGGGTTTAGCCACTACGCCCATGGTGTATTATTTTACGGCGAAACATCATTTTCGGGCATCGGTGCAAATCACCGCTTCGCACAACCCCAAAGAATACAACGGACTGAAAATATCGACAGAAAATGCCGCACCTGTCGGATACGACAGCGGATTGAGTATGTTGGAACAGCTGATTGAAACCCAAACCGTTGTTGCGGATTCTCCCGCAGGGAAAATAGTGGATTGTTTCTCGAAAGAAGATTATGTTTCTTTTTTGAAAACGTATATAAACGATTTTTCTAATCTAAACACGGTGATCGATTGCTCTAACGGCATGGCGTGTTTGTTGGCGAAGTCTGTTTTTGGAGAAAGTCCTTTGTATTTGAATGATGTGCCGGACGGCACTTTTCCCAATCACGAACCCAATCCGTTGGAGGCAAAAAACATTGTGCAACTTCAAAAGGCGGTAAAAAAGCAGCAGGCGGATATTGGAATTATTTTCGATGGAGACGCCGACCGAGTGATGTTTACAGATGAAAATGCCGATTTTATTTCGCCCGATTTGATGATTGCCGTTTTGGGTCATTATTTTTGCGAAAAGCAGTTGAAAGGAAATGTCTTGTTCGACATTCGCACCTCGAAGTCGGTGGAAGAATATTTGCGACGGTTGGGATTTACTCCCAATATCTGGAAAGTGGGTCGGGCGTATGCCGCCATGAAATTGAGAGAGACAGACGGCGTTTTTGGCGGGGAATTGGCGGGACATTATTATTTTAAAGACTTCTTTTATTCCGACAGCGGAATGTTGGCGTGTGTGATTTTGTTGGATATTTTCGCCGCTTTCAAACGCAAAGGATTAAGCGTTTCGCAGGTGATAAAACAGATTGTACGATATGCCAATTCGGGGGAAATCAACTTTAAAACAGTCGACAAACAAACGGCAATAGAGCAGGTAAAAGATTATTTCTGCAAGCAGGAAATGCCGATAAAAATATATGACTTTGACGGTTATCGGGTTGAATTTGAGGATTGGTGGTTCAACATTCGCCTTTCCAACACAGAGCCGTATTTGCGATTTATCGCCGAAGCCAAAACCAAACAAATGCTGGACGAGAAAGTGAAAACAGTAAAATATTTATTAAAACAATAATCAATGAACACCATAGAACTACCTTTTGACATACGAGAATTGGCAGACGACCAAAATATGCAGCCGGTGGTGATAGCCTGCATTGACGAACAGCCTGTTCGTTTGGTGATAGATACAGGTGCTTCGCATTCTTGTTTGTCGAAAAAAACAATAAAGCAACTGACAGACAGAAAAGAATTTAAAGCCGATATAGTTATGGGAGTCGGGTCGGGAAGGCTCAACAATGAATTGATAGAAATACCCTGTTTTAAACTTGGCGACTTGATTATTCGCGATCATCTTTTTCTTTCTTTGCAAATTTCGCATGTCAACAAAGTGTTGAAATCTTTGGGAATAGAACCCATCGACGGACTGTTGGGCAGTGATATTTTGTGTGAATACAACGCAATAATCGATTATTCTGCGCGGAAAATAATATTCAGAGTTGATCTCGATTTGGACAATAACGAATAAAAAAACAGCGTTGTGAATATGGTTTCGATATAGTTTTTAAAAAATAAATAAAATAGAATGGAATACAAAAAGCGTTTTTTATTATTTGCAAGCATATTTTTCTTGACATTTACCATTCATGGAGCGTATCTGAAAAATGTTCCGCAAACATTGACACAACCCGACGGAAGCATTATACATTGTTTTGCCACCGGTGACGAATTTCACAATTGGCTGCACGATTCGTTGGGATACACCATTATACAAGATGCGACAACAGG
>JAIRTU010000192.1 GCA_031254735.1 Bacteroidales bacterium
TTTACAAAACCAACGGAACGCCTGTCGATGCGATAAAATTGGCACAGCGTCATCTGTTGAAAGATCAAAAGATCGACTTGCTGATTTCGGGTATCAATCACGGCAGCAATACATCGGTGAGTGTGATATATTCGGCAACGGTTGCCGCTGCCGTTGAGGGCTGTTTGAGCGGCATTCCGTCTGTTGCGTTTTCGGTGGTGGACTATCGCAACGATTATGACTTTCGCACTGCCGCCGCTTCGATAGAAAAAATTATTGAAAACGTCCTGCAAAACGGATTGCCCAAGCATATCTGCTTGAACGTGAATATCCCCTCCGTTTCGACAGAAGAAATAAAAGGGATTAAAATCACACGTCAAGCCTTAAACTATTGGCACGAAGAACTTGAACACAGAAACGACCCTGCCAATATCCCTTATTTTTGGATGAACGGCTCTTTGCAGGAAGTAGACAAAGGTCGAGATACCGATCATTGGGCGGTGAAACATAATTATATCTCCATACAGCCCATACGGGTAGATTGGACAGACCACGCCATGATACAGGAATTGAAAAAATGGAATTTTAAAATTAAATAACTAAAAATGAATAATTTATTGCGTAAAGATGCTATGGGTTTGGGGGTTGTATTAGGATTTCTTTTGCCTGTTGTTTGCTTTGGAATTTTATTTGCGGTATCTTTTTTCTTTGCACCCGAAGGGAAAAATTATCTGATAAAACTTTCAAGCGTAATACTTGTTTCTGTTTTTGCCAATCTTTTTACAATGCGGCATTATTTGGTGAAACTCAAATTTGACAAAACAGGAAGAGGCATATTGTTGATCACATTCATTCTGGCGATTGCTTATTTTGTGTGTTATCATTATTTTAAAGAGTTGATGTTTGAATAATGAACCGTAAACTCGCAGCAGGTTTATTGGAAAAATTGGCATGAACAACATCGTTTTAATCAGGATTACCGATACCGACAATCCGATGTGGAAAGAGGCAATGGACATTTATGATGTTTCTTTTCCTGCGGAAGAAAAACGTTCGCACCAAAAACACGTGCAGTTGATACAGGAAAATAATGCGTATCATTTCTATGCGGCAACAGAAAATCGGACGGTTGTCGGAATGCTTGTCTTGTGGGAATTGCAGGGATTTGTCTATTTGGATTATTTGGCAACTTCGCCCCATTTCCGAAACAAAGGATTTGGAAAACAGATAATTGAACGTTTGAAAGCCTTGTTTGCTCTGCCCATGGTGTTGGAAGTGGAATTGCCGAAAACCGATTTGGCAAAACGAAGAACAGCATTTTATATGCGTTTGGGTTTTCACCTGTCGGATTTTCCTTATTATATGCCCGATTACACCTGTCCTCAAAAGAAAATCCACATGTATTTAATGTCTTTTCCCGCTCCAATCGATCATGCCGTTGGCGTACATGCGATGCGTGAAATACATGCTCATGCGTATAATACTGTTTAATTTTATCATAAAAACGTCAAGGCTAAGCGTCAAAATGCTATCTTTGCTCAAATTTTTTTAATGATGCAATCGACTATATTTATTTCGTTTATTTTATATACGCTGATGTTGTTTCTTATCATGTGGCTTACCTCGCGGAAAGCCGACAACGAAACGTATTTCAGAGGCAACAGGCGTTCGCCGTGGTTTGTGGTGGCGTATGGCATGATAGGCGCTTCTTTGTCGGGAGTTACTTTGCTGTCGGTTTCGGGAGATGTATACAATACGCAATTTACCTATTTCGGCATTGTGATTGGCTATGTGATAGGATATGCCGTTATCGCATTGATTTTATTGCCGTTATATTACCGATTAAATCTTACTTCCATCTATTCGTACCTCGAACAGCGTTTCGGGGTGGCGTCGTACAAAACGGGAGCTTTCTTTTTTGTCTTGTCTCGCCTGTTGGGTTCGGCAATACGTCTGTATTTGATGATTTATGTTTTGCAGGAATTTGTGTTCAAACATTGGGGCATTCCTGTCTGGCTGACAGCCTGTATTTTTGTGATTATCATTCTTTTATATACATTCAAAGGAGGTATCCGAACCGTTGTTTGGACTGATTTGTTGCAAACAACACTCCTGTTGGCGGCGTTGCTGTTCACTGTTTTGTTTATTCCCAAAGAGATGAATTTTTCGTTTACTCATATCTTGCACGAAATGCACGCCGACAGACTTACCACCGTGTTTGAGACCAATTGGCACAATCACAATTTCTTTATCAAGCAAATTCTTAGCGGGGCATTTATCACCATCACCATGACAGGACTTGATCAGGATATGATGCAAAAAAATCTGAGTTGCAAAAACTTGAAAGACGCTCAAAAGAACATGTTTACTTTTTCGGGAATACTGGTTTTTGCCAATGCTCTGTTTTTGTTGTTGGGCGGAATGTTGATTGTGTTTGCAAATCATCACGGTATCGACGTCGACGCCGCAAAAACCGATCGCCTTTTCCCGACCATTGCCTTTGAATATATGCCGCCTGTTGCGGGTATTGTTTTTGTTTTGGGATTGATTGCCGCAGGATATTCAAGTGCCGACGGAACACTTACCTCGCTCACCACCGTTGTTTGTGTTGATTTTCTCGGGTTGAAAAAGTCGGGCAAGTCAGAAAAAGAGCAAATCGGCATGCGCCGAAAAGTACATGTCTTGATGGGCTTGCTCTTTTTGGCGGTTATCCTTATCTTCGCTCAATATCACAACGATGCACTTATTCGTATTATCTTCCGAATAGCGAGTTATACCTACGGTCCTTTGCTCGGACTGTATACGTTCGGATTGTATACCAAACGGAAAATTCCTCTGAAAAAAGAACGGCTTGTCCCTCTTTTTGCCTGTCTTTCTCCGTTGATTTGCCTGATTTTGAACCGATATTCCAAACGCCTGTTTTGGGGATACGAATTTGGCTTTGAACTGCTTTTGCTCAATGGATTGATTATGATGTTTTTCTTGTGGACAATTAGCGAGAGAAAAGAATCCGACAGCCAAAATATTTTTTTTGAAATAAATAAAGACGCCGATAACCGTTAAAATGATTTTTTATGTTGAAAGATGATTTTTTTTCCATTGTCGCCCATTCGCTTCTCGACTCCCACACCGTCGATTTCCAAATAAAAATACATAAAAACCACGCCATTTACAAAGGACATTTTCCGGGTAATCCTGTTACGCCCGGCGTTTGTATTATACAGATGGCAAGAGAATTGTTTGTTTTTTTCAAACAGGAAGATTTCCTGATAAAAAAGATCAAAAGCGTTAAGTTTACCCAAACAATTATCCCGACCCTGCACGAAACCATACACTACCGAATGGAATGGGAAGACGCCGATTCGGAACATCTCATTCGACTGAAAGCAACGGTCTATTCCGAAGATATTGTTTTCACAAAAATCAATATGCAGCTGAAAGCAATATAAACCGAACTTGTTTTTGACAGACACATGAAAATAAATTTGTTGCAACGCAAAGAAATAGATGTTGAAAAATGGAATGCCTGCATTGTCGCCAATTGGGAGACGTCGAGCGTGGCGGGTATGTCGTGGTATCTCGACAAGAGTTGTGATGATTGGAATGCCGTCATTATTGACGACTATCGCACGGTGATTCCGCTTCCGTATCGAAAAAAATGGGGGATAAAATATGTGTATCCTCCTTTTTTTGCTTCGCGAACAGGCGTTTTTGGACAAAATCTTACCGCCGAAGCATTGGATACGGTTTTCAACACCGTTTCAAAGCAGTTTAAATGGATAGATACCATGCTTTCTCCCGAAACGCAAATCAACATCAACCGTTATCGGCATTTGAAACATCGAGCGTTTGTAATGGATTTGCAAGCCTCTTATGCTCAACTGAAAAAGCAATATCACAGAAACCACACACGCAACTGCCGAAAAGCAATCAACAACGAATTGACATTAATAAAAAACCCTGATATTGACGCGGTTATCTCTTTGTTTATAGACAATATCGCACAAAACGGACACGTGGGATACACCCCAAAAGACTATCGACAGCTGAAAGAATTGCTTGTTTTTCTGCAATCGAACAATGCGGCAGAAATACTTGGGGCAGGCGATAAGGACGG
>JAIRTU010000220.1 GCA_031254735.1 Bacteroidales bacterium
CTTTGCAGCCGTATGGAAATAAAAGGAAAAGTAATTTGGATAACAGGTGCGTCTTCGGGGATAGGCGAGGCGTGTGCTTATTTGTTGGCAAAAGAAAAAGCAAACCTGATTTTAACAGCTTTGGAAAGCGATTTGCTTGGCAGAGTGCAAGAAAAATGTATTTCGTTTGGGGCGGCTTGCGAAATTATCCCCTACGACTTGTCCGACGTTGAGGGCGTTCCCGCATTGGTGGAAAAAGCCTTATCTTTTTTCGGAAGAATAGACGTCATGTACAACAATGCGGGCATCAGTCAGCGGGCAAAAGCGGGCGATACCCTGTTTGAGGTGGATAAGAAAATTATGAATGTCAATTTTTTTTCACCGATAAGAATTTCAAAACTGCTTTTACCGCAAATGATCGCAAACGGCGGCGGCACTTTTGTTACAACAACCAGCATTTCGGGGCGTTTCGGGTTTCCTTTGCGTTCGGCGTACTGTGCCTCGAAACATGCTCTGTACGGTTTTTTTGAAACCTTGCATGCAGAATATTTTGACGAAAATATCCGTTGCATACAAGTGTGTCCCGGACGTGTGAAGACAAATATTTCGTTCTACGCACTCGAAAACGACGGAAAACAACACGGCAAAATGGACGCAGGACAGGCAGGCGGAATTTCGGTGGACAAAGCCGCCAAAAAAATTGTCAAAGCTGTTCGCAAACAAAAACCCGAAGTGATGGTGGGCGGAAAAGAATTGCTGATGGTTTATTTTAAGCGATTTATTCCTGCCCTGAACCGAAAATTGGTAAGAAAAATAAAATCGACCTGACAAATAATAACATATATGATGAACAAATACAATATCAGCGGTATTCAGCAAATTGGTATCGGCGTAGAGAACCTTGCAGAGGCATGGAAATATTATATCGATATTTTCAACATGGACATAAAAATTCTTGATGATAATTCTGTCGCCGATATTATGTCGCCGTACATGGGCGGACAGGCTCGCCCCAAACGTGCCGTTATCGCTGTCAATATGCAAGGCGGAGGCGGGTTTGAAATTTGGAATCACCAACAGCATAAACCGAAAAAGCCCGATTTCAAACTTCAATTCGGAGATTTGGGCTGCTTTGCCGCTAAAATGAAAAGCCGCAATATACAACAGAGTTTCGATGAGTTTTCAAAAAAGAACGTGAACATTTTGGGCGATTTGCATACTTCCATCGACGGAAAAGAAACATTTTTTGTGGAAGATATATATGGAAATGTATTTCAGATAGTGAAAGACAAATCTATTTTCCGTGATGAAAAGCGTTCGACAGGCGGAGCGGTTGGGGCGATTGTCGGCTGTACGGACATTGATAAAACACTTGTACTTTACCGCGATATTTTGGGTTACGACGTCATTCTTGCCGACAAAACAGGAACGTTTGACGATATTGCGGGCTTGCCTTCGGGCGACAAACAATATCGCCGCGTACTGCTGACGGAATCGACGCCGCGCACAGGGAGTTTCAGCCGTTTGTTCGGGCAGTCGTACATCGAATTGGTTCAGGCTCTCGACCGCAAGCCCAACAAAATCTACGAAGGACGTTATTGGGGCGATCCGGGTTTTATCCAGATTTGTTACGATGTGCAAAACATGCGTGCGTTGGAAAAGAAATGCGAAAGTCTTGGGTTTCCATTCACCGCCGACAGTGCCGTTAAACAGGAAAACGATACCCAATCTTTCACTATGGGCGATGCCGCAGGGCATTTCACCTATATTGAAGACCCCGACGGTTATTTAATCGAATTTGTGGAAACGCATAAGATTCCGCTTATGAAAAAGCCGAGCATTTACATCAATCTCCGCAAACGCAATCCGAACAAAACGCTGCCCGATTGGATATTGAAAATGCTGCGTTTCGCCAGAATGAAACCCAGAGATATTGTTTGAGAAAACTTATTTATTCAAGAGGACGCCTTTTGCGGTGATAATCAACTTATGTTCCTGCTCTCCTTTTTCTACTTCCAGCACATAAACCGGTTCATCGCCTGCTTTTTCGATATAATCAATATCGTCTACTCTCCATTGAGCGTATGCCGATCCTTGAAATGCTTTGCGGATATTTTCGGGAAGATTACGAAAATACATGTCTATCTTTGTCATCACCCAATTGGCTTCCGAATTGTATTTCACTTCTACTTCCTGATTAAATTCATCGCGAAATTCGGCGGTCATATAACCGTCGTCAAATTCCCATTCCACCTGCTTGGCGGCAGGAAATCGTTCGGCTAACTCTCTTTTATAAATATCCGACTGTGCCGTAGCCGTGCCGGTAAAAAAGCCGACAAACAGCAGCGATACAAAAGTTATTCTCAACGTCCACATTAAATTGTTATTCATGATTTTTGGTATTTAAAATTTTTCAAAATAAGGTTTTTCGGCAATAGTGCCGTCGGGATAGACGGCAAAGTTTACATCTTTTTCTTCTTTTTCCACGTCAAATTCATAATAATCAAGTTCCTCTTCGGGGTCTTTATTTATTTTCACATAGCGAATATCGTCTATTTTCCACTCGGCATAATCGCTGCTGCCAAAAGCCTCCTGTATTTGATGAGGAAGATATTTAAATAAAACGTCTGTTTCTGTTTTCAGCCACGTTCCGTCTTTGTCAAACCACACTTTGGCGTCCATACCGTCGTCGCGAAACTCGGCGGTCATATAACCGTCGTCGAAATCCCATTCTACATGTTTCGCCGTCGGATAGAGGGCTGCCAGAGCATTTTGATAGACCGTATTTGCGTTTTTCTTTTTATCGCAGCCGCTCATCGACACAAACACTGCGGCAAGTGTTATTATTATTTTCTTCATAACTATATGTTTATCATTAAAAAAACAATTGGTTTATTTCTTTGTTCATTGGTCAAAATCGCCGTTTGTAAGCATGGCAAGAGGGTAGTGTGCCTTTGTTGTGATAATAATTTTGGTGATATTCTTCTGCTTTCCAAAACACGGAAGCCGGCGTAAGTCGAGTGGCAATGTTATAGCCTTTTTGTTGCAAAACAAGTATCAACTTTTCGGCAATTTCCTTTTGATTTTCAGTGGTAAAAAATATCTCCGAACGATATTGCGTTCCCACATCAACCCCTTGCCGGTTTACCTGTTCGGGGTCGTGTATTTCAAAGAACAGTTTTGCCAATCGCTCGTAAGAAATCTTTGCGGGGTCAAAAACCACACGAACCGTTTCCGCATGTCCCGTGTTTCCGGTACAGACGTCTTCATAGGCAGGGTTTTCGATGTTTCCGCCCATGTAACCCGCTTCCACGCCGACAACTCCCACTTCTTTTCGCATCAGGTATTCCACTCCCCAAAAGCACCCGCCCGCAAAAAAGGCTATTTCCGTTGCATTCTCTTTTTCCATTGCATGCTTAATTTTCGTATTGCAAAAGTATCAAAAAAATGATTGCAAAAGTTATGAATTACGAATTACGTTTCTCGCTGTCCGAACCGGGATTTATGATTAATGTAATTGCGTTTTCTTTGTGTGCTTTGCGGCAAAAAAATATCAAAAAAAACCGGAAAAGCGTTTGCATATATCCGAAAAAAGTGGTATCTTTGTAAGATCGGTTTATGGGTTCGGGAAAATACTTATGCAGATGCTTTCCGATTTTTCAATCTCACAGATAACCGACCGGCAAAAAATCCGTTTGTCAGTCTCTTATTTTTTGCCGAATATTCATTGTTTTCTTATTAGTACTGTT
>JAIRTU010000222.1 GCA_031254735.1 Bacteroidales bacterium
TAGCAGTAGTAGCAGTAGGTTTTGCTTTCACCTCTTGTAAAAAAGATTGCGTTTGTACCACAACAGACAGTGATGGGCTTTTACCAGAAGCTTCTGTGACAACACCGGATGTGTCAAAAAGTGACTGTGAGGCAATGTCAATAACAGTCGGAACTCTGAAAACAGAGTGTAAATCCAAATAATTTTTGGAACTATGCTAAAAAGTGGCTGCAATTAGCCACTTTTTTTATGTTTAGAAGTGCCACAAGTATAAAAAATGATACCTTTGCTTTTTAATAAAAACATTTAACCATGATCTTTCAAAATAAAATTATTTCTTTGATACTGCGTATTTTTGTGGGATTGGTATTTATCGCCTCTGCCATTTTGAAATATATTTCCATAGACATTTTCGATTTGTATGTTTATGAACATAATTTGTTTTCCATTCCCACAACCGAGACGCTCTCTCGCCTGTTGATTACGGCAGAATTGGTTTTGGGAATTATGCTGGTGGTTGGCATACAGGTCAAGACGGCGTATTATGCCTGTCTTTGTTTTTTGGGCGGATTTACGCTTTATCTGTTTTTGCTGCCTTATCTTTTTGATGTGGATATACAAAATTGTCATTGTTTTGGAGAAGCGATTGTTTTCAACCGGACACAGTCTATCATCAAGAATATCATCTTAATGGTCTGTTTGTTGTTTGTTTCGCCTGCATTTTATCCGCCCCGAAAGTGGGAAATGCGGGTGTTGATTCCGGTTGCCGCTGTTTCATTCATTGTATTTATGACAATCAACGCACCCAATTATTTATATACCATTGTTCATAAAGATAAAATCCGGATAGATGTTCCCATTTATGAGGCGGCTTTGCAAAACAGCGGTCATGAAGAAGAATTTACACAGGGCAAACAGATTATTTGCATGTATTCTCCATGGTGTACCTATTGCAGACGTACAGCCTTGAAAATGAACCTTATCCTGAAAAATAATCATCTATCGGACGATAATGTAAAAGCCATATTTTTTGCGGGGATTCCCGACAGTTCGATTACAAAATTCTTTACCTTGCAGGATATAAAACCGTTGGAATACATCACTTTTCGGGCAGATTCATTCCTGATGATCACCGAGGAGAAAATACCGGTTATTCTGTTTTCCGACGAGGGAAACATTGTCAAAAAAGCCGACTATCTTTCGTTGAAAGACAAAGATGTAGTGGATTTTTTGTCGGAACGGTGATATTTTTCGCCTGCATTTGATTATCAACGTAATTGTCTCGTTGCGTGTTTGTTAGAACATCTGTATTGTTGTTCGTTAGCGGTTATTCATTCATTCGCCTTTATTATTTTCACTTTTTTGATAAAAGTATAAATTATTTTACTATTTTTGTAACCTAATAAAAATAGAACATGGATAAAATATTAGTAATAGGATGTGCCGGACAAATAGGTTCGGAATTGACGACGGAATTGCGTAAAATATATGGAAACAACAATGTGATTGCCTCCGACATACGTCAGGCAGGCAGGGATATTCTCGAAAGCGGACCTTTTGAAACAGCCAATGTGTTGGAAGTAAACAAAATAGCTGATATTGTAAAGAAATACAATATCACGCAGATATATCATTTGGCGGCTATTTTGTCGGGAAATGCCGAAAAAAACCCGCTTCCCTCGTGGGACATCAACATGAAAGGCTTGTTGGATATTTTGGAAATGGTGCGTGAGATGAAAATCGAACGGCTGTTTTGGCCCAGCTCGATTGCGGTTTTCGGACCTTCAACGCCGGTGAAAAACACGCCGCAACAATGCGTAATGGACCCAAATACCGTTTACGGCATCAGCAAGTTGGCAGGCGAACGTTGGATTGCATATTACAAACAGCGTTACGGAGTAGACACCCGCAGCGTGCGGTATCCGGGACTTATCAGCTACAAAACAGAAGCCGGCGGCGGAACAACCGACTATGCCGTAGAGATTTATTACGAAGCTGTTAAAAACAAAAAATACACCTGCTTCCTGAAAGAAGATACCTATCTGCCGATGATGTTTATGCCCGATGCCATTAAAGCGACCATTCAACTGATGCAGACAGAGTTGGGCAGGCTTTCGTGCGACGACAGCTACAATGTGGGCGGAATGAGTTTCTGCCCCGATGATGTGTATAAATCTATCAAAAAACATATTCCGGAGTTTACCATGGATTACAATCCCGATTTCAGACAGAAAATTGCCGACTCGTGGCCGCAAAGTATCGATGACAGCATCGCAAAAGCAGATTGGGACTTGTCTTATGTGTACGATCTGGATAAAATGACCGAAGTGATGTTGACCGAAATCGGAAAGAAATTCGCAAAATAGATTTTCGTCATTCTTTTATTTCTCTCAATTCGTCTTTGGGTGTTTTGTATTTGTTTCTTTTCTTAATGCAGAAATATATTCCGATAATTGCGGAATAAATAGAACGTATATTTGACATAACGGTTTGTCAAATTAAAGATACTTTTGTGAGTTTCCGTGTATTAAAAAAAGAGCTAATGCCGATTGCAACAAAACAGCAAGGATTGGAAAATAACCGACAAAACAAAATCATGCCAATCCGGTAAATCCCGGTTCGGACAAAAAGAAATGCGGCATAATTTTTCATTGATATTCAGGGAAAAGAAACACCCGATTGAACGGATTGATAATAAAATGCGGATAAGTTCGTTTAATCTATTAATTTTGAAAATCAACAATATCGCAGAGAAAGAATAAAAGAGTAAACATTTTAATTATACATTTCGCAGATGAAAAAACACAAAATATCCAACAAACCGCTTTCCACAAAAATTATTTATGAGATCGTTAGCGAAAACATGCAATTGGAGTTGTCGTCCGACGCCATAAAACGCATTCAAAAGTGTCGTGATTATCTGGACGAAAAAGTCAAAAACCAAAAAGAGCCAATCTACGGAGTAACCACCGGCTTTGGTTCGCTTTGCAATACCTCTATTTCGGAAAAAGACCTTGGAAAATTGCAGGAAAATTTAATGATGTCGCATGCGTGCGGTATGGGCGAAAA
>JAIRTU010000227.1 GCA_031254735.1 Bacteroidales bacterium
CTCTTCGATCGAATTTATTTTGATATTTGTTCCGATTTTTTAACGGAGTATGAATATTTTATTATATTTTTGCTTTCGTAAAAAAATACAGCATATACTCTATGAATTTTTCGGCAAAAATTGCACAGGAATTAAACCTTTCGGTAGAACATGTTCAGAATGTTATTGACTTATTGGCAGAAGGAGCAACCATTGCTTTCATTGCCCGCTATCGGAAAGAAGCCACAGGATCGATGAACGAAGTTTTTATCATTGCCGTCCGCGATCGGTTCAAACAATTGTTGGAAATGGAAGACCGCCGAACGTCTATCCTGAAATCTATCCATGAACAGGGAAAATTAACACCCGAACTCAAAGAAAAAATAGAAAAAGCAGAAACATTGCAAGTATTGGAAGATTTGTATCTTCCTTACAAACCCAAGCGAAAAACAAGAGCAAGCATCGCCAAAGAAAAAGGATTAGAACCTCTGTCCGATATGCTTTACAGGCAACAAAACGGCGATGTAAAACTGTGGGCAGCCAAATTTATCAACCCTGAATTGGGCGTAGAAAGCGTAGAAGAGGCTTTGGCGGGGGCGCGTGATATTCTTGCAGAACGCATTTGTGAAGATGACGTTACACGTGCAAAATTGCGTAATTTGTTTACCCAAAAAGCACAGATAATTTCCAAAGTGGTCAAAGACAAAGAAATGGAGGGCGATAAATACAGCATTTATTTCGACAATACGGAATTGTTGAAAAAAACATCTTCGCATCGTGTCTTGGCGATGTTTCGCGGTGAAGATGAGGGTTTTCTACGCTTGAAAGTAGAGCCGGACGAAATAGAAGCGTTGGAACTTATCGATAAAATTCATCTCAAAAGAGACAACAAATCTGCCGATCAGGTGGCAGATGCGATAGAAGATTCGTACAAACGTCTGCTTCAACCTCAAATGGAAACCGAAATGCGACAGCAGGCAAAAATTCGTGCCGACAATGAGGCTATCCGTATCTTCTCCGACAATGTGCGGCAGTTGTTGCTGGCTTCGCCTTTGGGAGAAAAAGTGGTAATGGCTATCGACCCCGGTTTCAGAACGGGTTGCAAGGTGGTTGTTTTAGACAGACATGGCAATTTATTGGAAAATACGGCAATATTTCCACACCCGCCGCAAATAGAAGTCCACCAAGCCAACGAGACGGTTAAAAATCTGACAAAAAAATACAAGGTAGAAGCAATTGCTATCGGCAACGGAACGGCAGGCAGAGAAACAGAAAACTTTATCCGGCATGTCGATTTTGAAGAAAAACCGGTTATTGTGATGGTCAACGAGAATGGGGCTTCGGTGTATTCGGCGTCGGAAGTGGCACGCGAAGAATTTCCCGATCATGATATTACGGTCAAAGGTGCGGTGTCTATTGGTCGCCGGTTGATGGATCCTTTGTCGGAGTTGATAAAGATAGACCCGAAATCCATAGGTGTGGGTCAATATCAACACGACGTCAATCAAAAGAAACTGCAAGAGAGTTTGGAAGAAACGGCGTCGAGTTGTGTGAATTTGGTTGGGGTGGAAGTAAATACCGCAAGCAAAGAGTTGTTGGGTTATGTTTCGGGCATAGGAGCTGTTCTTGCGAAAAATATTGTGGCTTATCGCAAAGAACAGGGCGGATTTTCCTCGAAAGCGGCGTTGAAGAAAGTGCCTCGTTTCGGCGAGAAAGCGTTTGAACAATCGGCGGGTTTTTTGCGTATTCGTGATGCGAAAAATCCGTTAGACCAAAGTGCCGTACACCCTGAAAGTTATCATATTGTAGAAAAAATGGCAGCCTCTTTGCAATGTTCCGTCAACGATTTGGTAGCAAACGAATCGTTGCAGAAGCAAATCAACATACGCAATTTCATCACTCCGGCGGTGGGCATTCCCACGTTGACCGACATTATGAAAGAGTTGTCGAAACCCGGTCGCGACCCTCGTCAGGAGTTTGACTTGTTTGAATTTGACCACAACATAAGCAACATTTCCGACCTTCAACCCGGCATGATACTCACCGGTGTAATTGTCAATATTGCGGCTTTTGGCTGTTTTGTCGATATTGGCGTACATCAAGACGGATTGGTTCATATCAGTCAAATGTCAAAAAAATACATCAACGACCCCAATACGATAGTCAAACTGAATCAGAAAATCAAAGTGAAAGTCTTGGAAGCAGACGCCCGCAGGAAACGAATTTCTTTATCGATGCTGTTGGATTAGAAAATATTACGGATTGTGATTTGTGCGATAAAAATCAGTGCGCATACATAACAGATATATTCTTCAATTTTATGGATAAGAACATCTTTTGTCCAAGCATATTTTTTTGCAGCAAGAATATAAAATTGTCTCTCTTGCTCATCTTTACATTTGGTCATAATAACCAAATGTTTGCTCCAACTAATTTCTGCAACTAATGGTTGCAGAAATTTATTTCCGTGATACTCAGCATAAAACTGTTGCATGTACCATATATTCCTTGCGCCAAATCCCTGTATTCCGGGAAATTCTTTTTGCAAATCTTTTGACAAAGTCTCCACTACCGATTTTCCCCAACCCAAGTGAAGTTGTTTCTCAGTAATGAGTCTGCCTATATCCCAATAAAGCGAAATCATTTCTTTATTTACGGCTTTCATCGCTTCGTATTGAGCCGTTCGTATTCGTTGTTTTATTTCGATAAAGAACTGATTATAATGTTGTTGCGGTAGAATATCTTCCATTGTTTGAATTGTTTGATTTACTAAAAAAAGACTTTACAAAAATAAACAATTTATTTCAAGTACCGAAAAAAAACGTAAAACACTTGCATATCTCCGAAAAATGTGGTATCTTTGTAAGATCGGTGGTTGGGTTTTTGCAGATAACGCAACGAAAAATAGCATTCACCATTCATTATTTGCTGTTTACGCTTATTTGGCATCACCGAAATACCGGGATTTTCGGCAATCTTTAAACCTTTGAGACCGAAATTATGTTTATTTTTGTAAAATGAATTTTTCCGAAATTAAAATAGAAAGAATATTCGCATGAAAAAAGAAATATATTGCATACTGTCCGTATGTCTGTTTTTGGCGGTTTCCTGCCGTGAAAAACCTGTTATCGACAAGCGTATACCGCTTTCCGTTCAGTTTATCCATCGTGTGGACGGCGTTCCGATTGTCTTGGACACAAAACATTACAGCAACGAGGCGGGAAATAAGTATATTGTCAACGAAATCAAATACTTCATTTCCGAGTTGCATTTTTACAAGAACGATAAAACCAAAATCGCCGTTCGGCAAAACAAGGGCATTCATTACGTGGATACGGACTATCCCAATACTCTTTTTTGGACTATTTCCGAAAATATTCCCGAAGGACATTACGATTCGATAGGTTTCACTTTCGGGTTGAATGCCGCAGATAATTATTCGTATCGCTTTGTCAATCCTCCCGAATCGAATATGTCGTGGCCCCAATTGTTGGGCGGCGGGTATCATTATATGATGATCAACGGAAAATTTTTAAAGGACGATTCTACTTATTCTCCGCTGAATATTCATTTGGGAAGAGGACAGATATATCGAGGCTCGACCCAAAGCATAGACTCGCTTATCGGCTTTGTGGATAATCATTTTTCGGTTGTGTTGAAAAAATCTTTCCGGATCAGGAAAGGTCATGCAACCGATTTGACTTTCGTGATGAATATGGAAAATTGGTTTAAAAATCCGTTTATCTACGATTTCAACTATTGGGGAAGCCATATCATGCAAAATCAGCCCGCCATGCAAATGCTCAAAGAAAACGGACGGAATGTTTTTTCGGCGGAAGAATAGAAGATTTCACGCCGTTGGTTGGCGGCGACGGAAACAATCAATGAAAAAACGCCGTCATTCCACATTTGAAGAATGACGGCGTTTTTATTTTATCCCGTATAAAACTTTACAAATTATTTATATTCATAATGAATGGTACGAATTGATTCTTCTTGATACCATTCATTTCCGTAAGTATATCTCACGGTTTGAGTTGCCGGAAAATCATTTTCGTATGTGTATTCAAATTTTACAGTGTATTCCGGATCGTCTTTACTCGAGAGCGTCAAAACATTGTTTTCCGATTGGATAAAAGATCCATCTTCACTGAGTGCAGCAGCTCCGAGGAATGATTTATAGTGCGGATTTTTATACTTATCGTATGTGAAAACATACGTGGAATTGTATCCGTCTTCATCTGTGATTTTTTGTTCAATGATATTATTACCATCGTAGGTCAATTCAATAATCCTTGTTTCAATCTCTGTTGATTTCCTGCCTTTTTTTGCAGCACTTTTGGCTAATATATCCGAAAAACCGGTGGGAAGAACCAACGCCATAATTGATTCCATGCGATTTGCGGAAGCAAGCGTCTGTTTATCGGCATTATTGCTCTTTTGGTGTAATATAGGGTAATAACGATCATCATAGTAATAGTAATACTGACAAATCATTCGTGTGATTTTTTTGTCTTCCCGAGCATCAATACTGATACTGAATATTGTTTTATCATCCTCAATCGCCTCAACTTTATCGAGTAAAGATTTTTTATAGGTAAAGTTTACCGTCATTTCACCCATTTCTATTTTTTCAAGTTGATTTCCTTTGTAAATAAAATTGGAGGGCCAATCTTCGCTATTTTCGATTTGAGTAAGCTTTTTTCCTTTCCAATGCCAAATTTGATCAAGATATTTATGGCTGTCTTGATTTACTAATTCGCCGTTTTGATAAATTTCGTACGAATACTCATAATGAATCTTGGAAATTTTTTCTTTGGGTTTGTAAACACCTTCTTTGTTGCAGGACGTAAATCCAAAAGCCAAAATCAGCGAAAGAACGCCTGCTTTTAATAAATAATTTCTCATATTTCTTTTGCTTGGTTATATCCCATTAAGCACATCGGGTTTAATTTTATTTTGTTTGAATTTTATTTCACAAAAGTACCGGGAATATTGTTGTATATGCTCCGCAAATCGTCAAAAATTTATACATTTTCGTCAATAATTTTTACGCCATCTTTTATGTGTTTGATATTTAACTTATTATCTTTTAACTCAATGGCTAAAGTAATGTGAGTATTTAAAAGTAAAGCATCATTTAAAAGATATTCTTCCAAAAAATTATAATCAAGCGCCTCCGAAATCAAAATCAATTTGTCTATATCGATGCTTTTTGCTTCAAAAATATTGTAAATGCTTGCACGACTGCAATGAATGGCTTTTGCAAATTGAGCAATGCTGATGTTTTTTTGTTCAAACTGTTGTTTGATTAATCTGCCGATATATATGTTACGATACCTCATTTCTATCTGTTTATGTTTGCTGAATTTTTATGAATTTATATTTTTGCCCGTACTGTCCGAATTGTCAAACAGCATGCAAAAATAAAACAATTTTCTGTCTCTTGCAATGCAAATGCCGATTTTTTTTGCCGATGGCTGTTTTTGTCGCTCACAATCAATTGTAACCGTTTCGTAATTAAATTTGTATACCTTTGCAAAATCGTTTTCCGATGTCTTTATGCAGAATGTACATAGGCGGTAATGAAGACGTAACAGATTATAATTCAATGTATAAACAGGTAAAAATGAAGAAAAAGTTAACCATTGCTCTTGTAGCACACGACAGGCGGAAATTCGATATGGTGGAATGGGCGTTGCATAATGCGAAATTTTTGTCGCATCATTATTTGGTTTGCACCGGAACCACAGGGCATTTAATCGATGAAGCATTTGAAAAGGAAAATATTTTCGCGGAAATTTCGTGCATGCATTCGGGACCTTTGGGCGGTGATGCCGAAATTGCCGCTATGGTGGTTCGTAAAGAGATAGATTTGGCAATTTTCCTTATAGACGATCTCAACGCACAGCCCCACGAAGCAGATATTCAAATGTTGCTCCGACAGTGCCGAGTGCATAATGTTCCGATAGCATGCAATCGCTACAGCGCCGATTTGATGATTACCAGTTCGTTGTGGGACAACGATTTGTATCAACCCTCCGAACCGAAATACATCTATTTCGACAGAGATAAAGATTTTCCGAAAAATGAGGAATGAGACAGGCAAACGGTGCGAAGTCGAAAAACGTAACCGGCACAAAATGAACAAATTCTCTGTCTTCAAGAGGGGAGGGGAATGTTTTTCCGAATGAAAAGCAAAAGGTGATTTTTTTTTGCCGGTAATATTCCGATGACAATTTGTATTTTTTTTAGTAAATTCTGTTTATTCATTCGTTACTTTATTTATTTTGATACAATAAATATACCTGTATTTAATGTATTTAACATGTTTTCTTTCGGTTTTCCGAAATATATATCGCAAACAACGTCTCTCGACAATATGTTTCTTCGACAAAGATAACATATTTTTCAATTGCAGAGACGGTTTGAACGGCATTTTTTACTTTCGACAGTATAAATTTTCACTCATTTTTCATTTCTTCACTTTTTGTTCCCGGTTTTTGCTTACTTTTGTAATTGTAAAAAAGTTTGGTATCTTTAAGTTGAAAATCATAGAAAAACTCAAATAATGGCACGACCTACAACAAAAGCAGATTTGCTTCATGCTGCAAATCAACAGTTTGAAAAGCTGTGGAAACAGATTGATACCATGACGGAAACGGAACAAACCGCCACATTCCGCTTTGAAGACAGAGATAAAAACCTGCGAGATGTGCTTGTTCATCTGTACGAATGGCATCAATTGCTGTTAAAGTGGGTGAATGCCAATCGAAAAGGAGAACAAAAACCTTTTTTGCCCGAAGCGTACAATTGGAAAACATATCCTCAAATGAATATTGAAATTTGGAAAAAACACCAACAGACGGCTTACGACAATGCAAAAAAGATGTTGAAAGAAAGCCATTGCGAAGTGATGAATTTGATCGAGACATTTTCCAACGATGAATTGTTTGCAAAAAAACAGTTTTCGTGGACAGGCAGTACCACATTGGGTGCGTATTGTGTTTCAGCCACTTCAAGTCATTACGATTGGGCGATGAAGAAAATAAAACTGCATATCAAAACGAAATAATAAAAAAGTATTTTTATAAAAATTATATCTAAATATTATGCGAACAGTTATACAGCGAGTTAAACGGGCAAGCGTTTCTATTGATAATGAGGTTCATAGCTCTATTGAAGGAGGTATGTTGATTTTTCTTGGAATAGAAGAGAACGATACTCCCGATGATATGGAGTGGATGTGCAAGAAAATAGCACATTTGCGTATTTTTGATGATGAGCGGAAAATAATGAATCTTTCCTTATCGGATATTCATGGAAGTTGCTTGGTGGTGAGTCAGTTTACGTTGTACGCTTCAACAAAAAAAGGATCTCGACCTTCTTATTTTCGTGCGGCAATGCCGGATACAGCCATTCCTTTTTATGAAAAATTTGTTAAAATACTTGAAGGTGAAACCCAATTGCCGGTAGAATCGGGTGTTTTTGGTGCGGATATGCAAATAGAACTGTTAAACGATGGACCTGTAACTATTATTATTGATTCAAAATACAGAGAATAAATGACGCCATTTCTTTTTTTGGCAGCAGAGCATATAAAAAAGACATATTCCGACGATTTGCCGAACCTCTGCGTGGTGGTTCCGGGACGGAGAAGTATTGTTTTTTTAAGAAAATATTTAGCCGAACTTTACGGAAAATCGTTTCTTTCGCCTGCGTTTTTTTCGGTGGAAGATTTTTTTCAACACCTGACAGGCATTCGGCAGGCAAAGCAGGAAGAACAATTGCTGTTGCTGTATCAAATTCATTTAGAATTATTTACCGATAAAGAAAAACAAAACAAGATTTCGCTTTACGAATTTGCGGGAAATGCACAAATTATGCTCGGCGATTTCAACGAGATTGACGCTAATTTGGTGGATACCAAAGTGTTGTTCGATTCGTTGTTTGCCATTAAAGAGCTGAGTTTCTTCGGGAAACAGGAGGAGGAATTGACCGATTTTCAGAAAAAATATCTGTTGTTTTTCAAAGAATTGGGTATTTATTATGAACAGTTTACGCAACGTCTTTTGAAAAAAAACAAATCCGCTCAGGGATTTATCTATCGCAAAGCCGCCGAAAATATTGCTCATTATATTGATAAACAACCGTATACGAAATATCTTTTTATCGGTTTCAATGCGTTGACAAAAGCGGAAAAAACCGTAACGGATTATCTTAAACAAACAGAAAAACTCGATTATTTGGTAGATGGAGATGTTTTTTATACAGAAGACAACATTCACGAAGCGGGACGTTTTCTGCGGGAGACAAAAAAAGAATTGTTTGATGATGCCGCTATTCCTTTTATCGGAGATTATTACAGAGAAATCCCCAAAAAAATTCATATTATCGGATTGCCTCAATCGGTAACGCAGGCGAAAGTTTTACATGAATTATTGTCTGATTTACAAGAAGATAAACATTCTTTGGACAGTACGGCGCTTGTTCCTGTTGATGAATCTTTGCTTTTGCCCATTCTGCACGCAATCGATACGCAACAGGCGAATATTACTATGGGCTATCCGCTTAATCAAACGCTTCTGTACCGGTTGGTTGATTCGATTACGCTTATTTTGGATAATAAGTCTAAAACAAATAAAAAAAATGCCGAAAACAAATCGGAAATTAAATTATATTATAAAGATTTGTTTGCATTTTTCGACAATCCGTATCTTGTTGGTCTTTTGAAAGATACTGAAAATCGGAAAGAGACAATTTCGGAGAAAATAACAAATAATCAAAAATTATTTTATTCGGAAAAAGATTATAAAAAGCTGACGGAAAATATTGAAATACATTTGCAAGAATTGCTTTTTGGCTTATTTTATAAAGAAAAAAAACTTGTTTCGATATGTGAGTTGATACGGCATTTGTTGCTTGAAATATATCGGCACGTGTCGCTGAAACCAAACGAGCAGGAGACGCTTTATTTGCTTTATAAACAAATTGATTCTTTAAAAACGGTTTTGGAAAACAACCCGATTGAAGATATGAGTTCTTTCCGATTTTTGTTTTCGGCGATGATTTCAGAGCTTACACTTTCGTTCAAAAGCGATTCAACGCAGGGTTTACAGATAATGGGACTGTTGGAAACCAGAACGTTAGACTTTAAAAATGTGCTGATGCTTTCCGTAAACGAAGGCGTGCTTCCGAAAGGAAAAACCGAAAATTCTTTTATCCCATACGATGTGAAGCAGCATTTTGGCTTGCCTTCGTACAAAGGGAAAGATGCGGTGTTTTCGTATCATTTTTACCGTTTGTTGCAGCGGGCAGAAAATATTTATCTGCTGTACAATCTTGACGCCAAACGCGGCGATGCGGAAAAAAGTCGTTTTATTCATCAACTGAAAAGTAAATTGCAGCATTACAATAATGTTAAAATCACCGAAAAAGTAATGGCGTATTCTCCTGTTTCGGCTCAAAAACGACTTCCTTTTGTTGTTGCAAAAGACGAAGAAACGTTATCGCGGCTCGCAAAACGAAAATATTCGGCGTCTTCGATCAATACGTATCTGGAATGTGGTTTGCAGTTTTATTTTCGGTATGTTTTGGGCTTGGAAGAAGATAATACATTCTCGCCGAATGATATGCTTCAAAGCAATATTATTGGAACGGTGGTGCATTACATATTGGAACAATCGGTTGAAAACGGACGCTTTAAACATCTGACAAAGAAAGAGATAGAGCAGGCTGTTTGGGATTATATGTGCGGCGAAGAAATCAACCTGACCGAAAATGATTTGTTGTATGAGAAAAATCATCTGGTTTATCGCATCATTGTCCGTTACATCGAACTTTATCTGAAACACGCACGTTCTTTTGAAAAAACAATTTTTATTGAAAAAACAGAAGAAAAATTAGAACAAGAATTTGTTTTCGACGAACAAAAAACGGTAACCCTCAAAGGAATTATCGACAGGGTGGATAACGAAAGCGGACAAAGACGCATTGTAGATTACAAAACGGGAAGCGTAACCGGTAAAGAACTCAAAATAAGCGGAGTAGGGGAGTTGTTCGACGGAGAACACGGCAAAGCTTTTCAGCTGATGTTTTATGCGTATTTGTATTATAAACAATTCGGAAACGCCAACATGGAAGCCGAAATTGTTGCGTTGCGGAAAATCACACAACAATACATTCTCTCTATTGATGGCGAAACCTGCCTGACCAACACAGACTTACAGACTTTTGAGCAGTTATTGGCAGATACCGTTTCTTCTGTTTTTGACGTCGAGCAATCGTTTCAACAGACTGAAAACCAAAAACATTGCAAATACTGCACCTACAAAAACCTGTGCGGAAAATGATGAAACACAAACCGGCGAATAACGAATAACCGACAGTGAATAATGCCGTTTTTTGTTGTGTCATAGCAAAATGACATACGCCGATCTTACAAAGATACCACATTTTTCGGAGATATGCAAGCATTTTACCGTTTTTTTTTCGATATTTTTTTGACGCAAGAGACACAACAACACACGCACAAAGCAAAAAACAACAGTGATCG
>JAIRTU010000272.1 GCA_031254735.1 Bacteroidales bacterium
GGAACTCCCCCGAACCTTGGGGGAACTCCCCCGAACCTTGGGGGAACTCCCCCGAACCTTGGGGGAACTCCCCCGAACCTTGGGGGAACTCCCCCGAACCTTGGGGGAACTCCCGCAAACCTTGCGGGGAAGTCCAAAAACCTTTTGGGGATTCCTGAAAACATTTTCTGCATGTTTGGTGCAAAGTCGCTTTTGTCTGAATGATGATGCTAAGAAAATTTTTTTGAAAATATATTTTGTATGCAAAAAACAGTTACTTTTGCAACCGTAAAAATATAAAAAAACGGACAAGAAGAAATAATATATTGTTTAGTAACGAATAAAACAAAATAATGATGAAAAATATTTTAACCATTCTGATGCTTTGTGTTTTTGCTTGCGCATGCACAAACTCCGAAACAAAAAGAGACAAGGTAAAAACTGATGCGGAAGAACAAGGCTTAAAAGGCAAAGTAAAAAGTGTGCGTGAGACAACGTATGAAGCCGTAGATGAATTTGGCGAAGTAATCATAGGAGAGCTAACAGATGATGACTTCTACAAATATAACGACAAAGGAAATAAAATTGAGGAGAGCGAATATAATCCCGAAGGCAGTTTATGTTATAGAGCTGCTTATAAATATGACGACAAAGGAAACAGGATTGAAATGAATGAATATAACTCCGGCAGCAAATTACTCTATAAAACGATTTTTAAATATAACGACAAAGGAAAATTGATTGAAGAAAGTAAATATGATTCCGTCGGTAGCCTATATACACAACAGATTTACGAATATGATCACAGTTTTTTTTATTTCAAAGGACGCCAGACTGAAATAAATGATTATAACTCCGACGGCAACTTAGAGAAAACTGTCAAGTGTAATGATAAAGGAAACGCAATTGAAGCAACTAGCTATAACTCCGATGGCAGTTTATCATCTAGAACGACTTATAAATATGACGACAAAGGAAACGAAATAGAAATGAATCTGTATACCCCCGATGGCAGTTTAGCCGAAAAATCAACGTACAAATACAAATATGACTCCAAAGGAAATTGGATAGAAAAGATATACTGCTACGGCGAGGCGGAAATTGCTAAAACAACCACCGAACGAACAATAGAATACTACGAATAAATGCAAAGGATATTAATTATAATAACGTTTGGCGTGTGTCTGGTCGGAATAAATTCCGATTATTATGCTCATCTATGCCAAAAATATCCTTTCCTCACTACGGAAATCGGTCAAAAAGCAGCAGCAAACGATTTGTCGAAAGAACATGGTTCGCAATATTTTATAGACTGTTCAACCGTTCACCCGATTGCATGCGAAAAGCCGTCTTTCTCGCTGCGGTTGCATTCGGGCTTCCGAGTGTTGATTGCAACCGTTTCCTTTAAAGAGACTTGCATAAAACATTTTTTCAAAAATAAAATAATAACAAGCGAAATTATATCCAATATTTGCCTCGTCAAACAGCTTTATGCAGGGTATTACACCTACGGACTTGGCAAAATTCGTTTTTAGCCGATTTTTTCTCCCTTTATTTCACGAAATGTATTAATCAATACATTTGTCTTTTTCCCGAAACGATACCCATAAACACGTTTTAGCGGTTTGTGTATGCTGTTTTTGGGCAAATAATCAATATTACAATAATTAAAATAAATCAATATAAAAAGAAGAAATCATGAATACGTTTGAATTATTAGACGAAAAAATACAAAACATGAACGATGAGCAAATCATCAAAACAAAAAAAAGTCCGCTGCAACCTGTCGTTATCATATTGGCAGCTATTGCATTGCTTGTGTCGGGCATAGTAGCGGTAAACAATGAGACATTAGCCATTTTGTTGGTGGTGGCAGGGATCGGCACGAGCATTTTGGGAATCATCATGCTTGCCACAAACACAGGCAAAGGTGCTTTCGACTATGTTTATCAGCCTGCCGGCAAAAAGTTGAAGAAATACCGCATTTATCTCAACGAACAAGACGCCCGCATTATGGTTTCGTGTATCGGCAGCAACGATTTCAAGAAGGTTAGTCAGCTGAAAAAATCGTTGGACACCGGACATCTGCTGCATTGCAGAGCCACAAGCGATGCTTCGATCTTCCTTTTCCAACTCTTGGAGTATATTCCTCACGATTATGTTGCGTCTTCGCCGGTGATTGTTTTGCGTGGAGAAGACGCCCGGTTGATGCTTCAATTGGTGCAGTCGTAAAATGCCGTAACATAAAAAACAAAGATTATGAATACCTTATTTTATGTCATCGTCCTTGTGTTTGCAGCGGGCTACGTCTGCATTGCGTTGGAACACCCTTTGAAGATCAACAAAACGGCTTCGGCGTTGCTGCTGGGCGTTGCGTTGTGGACATTGATGATCATCGGCGGCGAGTCGACCATTTTCAATGCGGAGATAAAAGAACTGTTTGCCGGCAGCCCTCACGAAGGCGGTTTTATGGATTGGATTATCGCCCATGAGTTAATTACGCATTTGGGCGAAATTGCCGAGATACTGTTTTTTCTTCTCGGTGCAATGACCATAGTCGAATTGGTGGATACCTACGGCGGGTTTAAAATCATCACCGACAAAATCAAAACGACAAACAGGATAAAGTTTCTGTGGATACTCGTTTTGCTGACCTTTTTCATGTCTGCCGTCTTAGACAACATGACAACCACCATTGTAATGGTGGCATTGCTGCGAAAGCTGATGGCAAACAGGCGAGAACGTTGGTTTTACGCTTCTATGGTGGTGTTGGCTGCCAATGCGGGCGGTGCGTGGTCGCCCATTGGCGATGTTACCACCATCATGCTTTGGGTTGGCGGGAAAGTGAGTGCGGGAAACATTATCCATAAGACTTTTTTGTCGAGTTTAATGTCGATTTTAGTACCGTTGGTGATCCTTTCTTTGCGTATCAAAGGCGATTTTACCCGCTCGACACGTTTAGACACGCACCTCGATTCCATTGAAAACCAAACTTCTTACCGAGAACGCATGCTTATTTTGGTGGCGGGCGTATGTGTGTTGTTGTTTGTTCCCGTTTTCAAGTCTGTTACTCATCTTCCGCCGTATCTGGGCATGATGGGCGGCTTGGGTGCGTTGTGGGTTCTCACCGAACTGCTCAAAAAGAGACACCCGCAACGCGACAACAGCAAATACGCTATCAGCAGCATTATCACCCGAATAGACACGCCGAGTATTTTATTCTTTTTGGGTATCTTGCTTGCCGTTGCCGCCTTGCAGGTCTGCGGGCATTTGACGTTGCTCTCTGCCTCGCTGGACGAAATGCCGTTGCAAGAACCCGGAAAATATTTCGCTATCAGTTATATCATCGGGTTGTTTTCTGCCATTATCGACAACGTTCCTTTGGTGGCGGGTGCAATGGGCATGTATCATTTCGAGATAGACCATTACTTTTGGGAGTTTATCGCCTATTGTGCGGGGACAGGCGGCAGTATCCTCATCATCGGATCGGCTGCCGGAGTAGCGGCAATGGGATTGGAGAAAATAGATTTTATCTGGTATCTCAAAAAAATCTCTCTGCTGGCACTTATCGGATACACTGCCGGTGCTTTGACGTTTATTGCTCAAAATCATTCGCACCTCGGAAAACAGACAGAAACACAACAGCAGGTTCGCGAAAAGCCTGCCGAAAGTGCTTTGACGTCTCTTGAAAAAGATGTTTTCTTCCTCAATTAGCGGTCTGTAAATTGCATTTTTCCGCCGTCATTGCCAATCTGTGTAGTAACGGCGGAATTTTTTTATACCGGTTAATTGTCAATTGTTAATGCCGATCGCTCGAAACGGCAAAGCGTAATGTTCGGCTTAGGATCCGGACGGTTCGGAATATTGCCCAACCTATGATTTTTGTGATTATTATTCACTATTCCTTGAAATAACCCGGCTCGGACAATGGGAATGACTCAATGGCAGTGTGAAAGTTCGGAATAAGTTCCTTTCCGACGATTTGGAAAAAAGCTCGCCGCCTTTTA
>JAIRTU010000284.1 GCA_031254735.1 Bacteroidales bacterium
GGATTTAGGGGCAAACGGCGTAGCGAATTAAGTACAAACGAAACAAAAAAGAGAGCGTCATTACCCATAATAAAAAAAACGGGGAAAGTGTGAGCAATCCCCGTCAACAGTCTATGAAAAAAGTATTTATTAGTACATTCCTCCCATTCCACCGCCCATAGGAGGCATAGCGGCAGGAGTTTCTTCTTTAATCTCTGCTAAAACACATTCTGTTGTCAACAACATTCCTGCGATAGAGGCAGCATTTTCCAAAGCAACGCGAGCGACTTTTGTCGGGTCGATAACGCCTGCTTCCATCAAATCTTCATATACTTCGGTGCGTGCGTTGAAGCCGAAAAATCCTGTGCCTTCTTTCACTTTGTTGGCTACAACAGAACCTTCCAAACCTGCATTTTGTACAATCTGACGCAATGGCTCTTCCAAAGAAAGTCTTACTATCTCAATGCCGAATTTCTCATCGTCATTTTCTGCTTTCAAAGCGTCTAATGTGTTAATAGTACGAATGTAAGCCACTCCGCCGCCGGGAGCAATTCCTTCTTCTACGGCAGCACGTGTTGCATGAAGAGCGTCGTCGAAACGGTCTTTCTTTTCTTTCATTTCCACTTCGCTGGCAGCACCTACGTAAATTACGGCTACTCCGCCTGCCAATTTAGCCAAACGTTCCTGCAATTTTTCGCGGTCGTAATCCGAAGTTGTTTTGTCGATATGAGATTTGATTTGAGCAATACGACCGTCGATGTTTGCTTTCGAGCCTTTTCCGCTTACAATGGTTGTGTTTTCTTTGTCAACGGTAATTTTTTCTGCCTGACCCAACATGTCAAGAGCCGTATCTTCCAATTTAAATCCTTTTTCTTCGGAGATAACCGTTCCGCCGGTAAGGATAGCGATGTCTTCCAACATTTCTTTTCTGCGGTCGCCAAATCCCGGAGCTTTCACGGCAACTATCTTCAACGAACCTCTCAAACGATTTACCACAAGGGTAGCCAACGCTTCACTTTCGATGTCTTCTGCAATTACCAATAAAGGTTTTCCTGTTTGCACCACTTTTTCCAACACCGGAAGAAATTCTTTCATGTTGGATATTTTCTTGTCGTACAGCAAAATATACGGACTGTCGTATACTGCTTCCATTTTTTCGGCGTCGGTTACAAAGTAAGGCGAAACATAACCGCGATCAAACTGCATACCTTCCACTATTTTCACTTCGGTATCTGTTCCTTTGGCTTCTTCGATAGTGATTACGCCTTCTTTTTTCACTTTTTGCATGGCTTCTGCAATTATTTCTCCAACAGCGATGTCGTTGTTGGCAGAGATAGTAGCCACCTGTTTTATTTTTTCGTTGTTGTCGCCTACTGCTTTTGAATTTTTCTTCAATTCTGCAATAACCGCACTTACGGCTTTATCGATACCGCGTTTCAAATCCATCGGATTAGCTCCTGCGGTAACATATTTCAATCCGTGATTGAAGATAATTTGCGCCAAGACAGTTGCGGTAGTAGTACCGTCTCCTGCCTGATCGTTGGTTTTGGAAGCCACTTCCTTCACCATTTGCGCCCCCATATTTTCTACTGCTTCTGCCAATTCTATTTCTTTGGCAACCGTAACGCCGTCTTTGGTAATTTGCGGAGAACCGAATTTCTTATCAATAATTACATTGCGACCTTTGGGTCCTAACGTTACTTTCACTGCATTTGCCAATGCGTCAACACCTTTTTTTAAATTTTCTCTTGCTTCCCAGCTATATAAAATTTCTTTTGCCATATCTATTGGTATATTTTTATTTGTTAAACAATAATTTGATTAAATGATTGCCAAAATGTCTGACTCTTTCATAATCAGATAATCTTCGCCCTCGTAGCTTATTTCCGTACCTGCATATTTGCCGTACAATACATTATCTCCCACTTTGACAGTCATGGGTTCGTCTTTTTTCCCGCAACCGACAGCTACTACACTTCCGCGTTGTGGTTTTTCTTTTGCCGTATCGGGAATGATAATGCCTCCTGCTGTTTTTTCTTCCGCTTGAGCGGCTTTTACTATTACTCTGTCTGCTAATGGTCTAATGTTTATTGCCATATCACTGATTTTTTTATTAATTATTATTTGAAATTATACTTAAAAAATGTATTTATGCGAATATCCAAATTTATGCCAAAGCAAAAAATGAACTTTTTGGCAGAACAAAATGTTCCGAAAAATCACAACGCATTTGATAATCAATAGATTAATAATTATTTTCTTCATAAAGAAAAGATGACAAATTGGCAGAAAGCCTGTCTGTTCCAAGACAGAAATCTGCCTTGATTTTTGAAATATCCTGCCTGCAATTTATTCTATCTGTCCGTAAATCGATTTGCGAGCGTAGCACCATTGAATAATTCCGCGTGCCAACAAAAATACGATCAAAGCCAGCCAAAGAGCATGGTTTCCCAAGCAGGAAGAAAAAGCATAATACACCGTAAAAAAAATGGCAGTGGAAATCAACATGGCGTTTCGCATGGTTTTAGAGGCTGTTGCACCGACAAAAATTCCGTCCCAGAGAAAAGCGGCATAGCCCGAAAGCGGCACCAACAACACCCACCAATAAAACAGATGAGCGTGCTGTATGGTCGCAACATCATTTGTGAAAACCCACAACAATTTTTCTCCCCAAAAAGCATAAACAACAACAAATAAAAAGCTTAACCCCAACCCCCAACGGAAAATCAAACGAACGGAAGAGCGAAGCGAATGTTTGCTTTTCGCACCGATATATCTTCCTGTAAGGGCTTCTCCCGCGTAGGCAAATCCGTCCATGATGTAAGAGAAAACAGTGAAAAACTGCATCAGCAAAGTGTTAACCGCCAAAATGGTATCTCCCATTTTCGCACCGGCAACGGGAATACAGGTAAAAACACTCACCAAACACAAACTGCGGATAAAAATATCTGTGTTTACGGAGAAAAAACGTTTCATTTCCGTCAGTTTCAGACTTTCTTTCAGCTTGACATAAGGCAAAAAACGCCGGTAATAAATTATCCAGAAAACAACCGAAAGGATCAATCCGCCGTATTGGGCAAAAACAGTCCCCAAAGCAACGCCCTCTATATCCATATTTAATCCGAGTGCAAAAAACAGACTGAAACCTATATTGAAAAGATTGATCGCAATGGCAATAAACATGGGCGTTTTGGCATTTTGCATGCCGATAAACCAACCTTTTATGGCGTACAAACCCAGCGTTGCCGGCGCTGCCCAAATGCGAATACGAAAATACGCATACGCCAAACTTTCTATGTGTTCACTTCCGTCTACAACAAAAAGAGAAAATTTTCCGATAGGAATTTGCAAAATTATCAACAGAAAAGCAATGCCCAACGCAATGGTAATGCCGCGAATTAAGATTTTCACCGCCTCGCCAAAATCGCGAGAACCATACGCCTGAGCCGTAAAACCACTTGTTCCCATACGTAAAAAACCAAAATTCCAATAGATAAAATTGAAAATGGTTGTTCCTATGGCAATAGCGCCGATGTAGTTTTGTCCGCCGATATGCCCGACAATTATCAAATCGACCATTCCCAACAAAGGAACGGTGATATTGGTGATAATATTAGGAACGGCAAGTTGTAAAATGCGTCTGTTCATGAAACAAAGAGGTACAGATTTAATTTTCCGCAGGTAAACGATCTGCGGTTATGAAAATATTGTCTTTCAGACAATCAAAGCTACAATAACAATTCATATTCTTTCAATATTTTTCGCTGCAAAGGTAAACAAAAATACAGTCCTGTATGTGCAGTGCGGGCGTAAGCCATTATTTATTTGCGTTTTTCATTAAATTGAATATTTTTTCGGTTGTATTCCAATTTCTTAATGTTACATATTTGTATAGAGGAGTACCTGCAATTCTTGCTAAATATGTTTTAGTGATTTCTTCTTTTAATCTCTTGAAGTATAATACCTTATTGCCTTCATACACTTCATCTGTGTTTTCTCTTATTTGTATTTCCTTTATTGCTTCCTTTGCTTGCA
>JAIRTU010000106.1 GCA_031254735.1 Bacteroidales bacterium
ATGGCTCTATGAATTTTTTCCGCAATTTTGTCATTATTTTTTTGCAGTACTTTTGAAATCAGTGGTTTAGGGCATACAACGATGCCGTTACCGGAACATATAATCGTTGTATTATTCCCCTTCGTTTCATACGATGTGGATTGGTATCCGATTTTTCCGGCATCATTCCCTTTTGCTATTGGTTTTCCTTGTTTAAGGGTAATACTGACTTTGAACTTTGGTTTTTTTGCGTTGGGAAAAGCAACACTTGTACAGCAAAATATAATAATGAGTAATACGGCTGATAACTTCTTCATTTATTTAAAATTTAACGTCCATTCCTTTATATAGACAATAGTTTAACAAATTTTTGCAAAGTGCAATTTAATTCATGCAAACCGGCAACTTGTTCATCTGATTTTTTAAACAAAAATATCATATAACGTTGTATGTTTTGCAATAAATCAAAAAAACTTATCAACAGCCGAAAGTTGATAAGTTGAAAAAGCAAACAACACATATACAGTATTTTATAATTTACAAAAAAAAGTTATCAACAGAAATGTTAATAAATATTAACAAAAAAAACCATGCCGTAATTTGTTTATATTCCAAAAAAATATGAACAAGTGAAATTCATTATTCGTCATTTTCCCTTTGTTATTTCAAATAAAAATTATATCTTTGCAGCGATGTCTTCGTAGCTCAGTTGGTAGAGCAATTGACTCTTAATCAATGGGTCCAGGGTTCGAGTCCCTGCGAGGACACAAATGTAGCCGGGCGGCCTAATTCCAAATACAGGATTTCGGGTCGCCTTTTTTGTTGTGTTTTGCGTATTTGTTCGGTTTATCGGGCAAACCAAGCGTTTCTATTTTCTGCTGTTGCGGGAACAATATCCCATAAAATCGCAAGGGTAGGGGACGTAACAATGGTCGCCCTGCTGTATTTTCAACAAGGTATCGTCTGTAACGGCACGAACAGCCAATCGGATATTTTCTTCTATATATGGTTGAAGTTCAAGAATTTCTTCTGTTACTTTGGTTATTCGCAGGCATTCAATTGCTGTACTTGTGCTTTCGTATCCTTCGTTGAGATGAATAATGAAAAAATCTTCGGGGCAATAGCCGGAAGCTTTCATCACATAATATTGAAAAGCCATATCTCGGATATATGTTTGCGAAATGTCTACCGAACTTTTAACCTCATAAGCAAACAGTTTTTCGTTTTCTTTCACCAGAATATCCAATATTGCCAATGTGGGTCGCCGAATAAAAGAGGCTTCGTAAATAATTGTATTTTTGCGAGATAACTGTTCGGCTGTTTTTTCGGCAGCTCGGATAATGGCAGAGGGAAAAGCAGAGGCGGGACTTAAATCTGTTCCGTTCGGGAAAAGTTGCCATGCCAATTTGCCTATTTCCACACCTTGTCGAAAGCGTTCCAACAGATCTTTGGAGGGCATATCTCGGAGTGTGTAGCAATTTTTATACAGATACAACGATTTTAAACATTGCAAACTGCGAATAAAAGCACTTTTGGATAATGTATGTTGTTTTGCCATGTTTTTTCGGGGCGTTAAAGCAATTGTTTTATTTCTTCTACTATTTGGCGGTTGTTGGATAGTCGCGCTACCTTATATTGTCCGCCGAGTTTATCGCGAGAGGCAAGCCATTTGACAAAAGTACCTTCCGGAATAGATTGAACAATAGGCGTTTGCAGCAAAATATCGTCAAAACGTTTGGCTTCGTAATCGGAGTTCAGCTTTTTGAGTTCGGTATCCAATATGTTGGTAAACAGTTTAATATCGGTCGGCTCTTGCTTAAATTCTATCAACCATTCGTGAGCGGCTTTTGTGTCGGATTCCAGATACACAGGCGCTGCCGTATATTCGGATATTTCGGATAGTGTCTGCAAACAGGCTTCTTTCAAGGCTTTTTCGGCATTGTCAACAATCAATTCTTCACCAAAAGCATTGAGAAAATGCGTTGTTCTCCCGCTGACAATTATTCGATAGGGATTTAAAGAGGTAAATTGAATAACATCACCAATCGCATACCGCCACAAACCGGCATTGGTGGAGATAACCAAAGCATAGTTTACACCTGTTTTTACGTCTTCCAAAGTCAGCGTTTCGGGGTTTGCTTTGTTAAATTCGTTCAAAGGAATAAATTCATAAAAAACACCATTGTTCAAAAACAACAACATATCGTCGCTGTTGGAAAGGTCTTGGGCGGCAAAATAGCCTTCACTTGCGTTATAAACCTGCTGATAATATATTTTATCGCTCGGTATCAATGCGTTATACTGATTTTTGTAAGGAATAAAATTAACGCCGCCGTGCATAAATAATTCCAAATTAGGCCACACCGTCGATAAATCTTCTTTTTGTTCCAATTCCAATATGCGGTAAATAATCATCAATATCCACGAGGGAACTCCCGCCAAAGACGAAACATTTTGTTTTCGAGTATATTGAGCAAAGGCTTCCACTTTTTCGTTCCAATTGTTCATCAAAGCAATTTCTTTCGACGGAGTACGGAAATAATGCGCCCAAAGAGGAATGAAATTCAGCAAAATAGCCGACACATCTCCGCAATATGCTTTGGCATTCATCTCGAAACTTCGCCACGAACCTGTCAGGGAAAGATATTTTCCTGCATACAGTTTAGAATCGGGACGATTGTTCAGATACAGAGCAAAGGTATCTTTTCCGCCTTTGTAGTTGCAGTTATACAAAGCGTCCAAACTGACGGGAATATATTTGCTTTTGCTTCCGCTTGTTCCCGAAGACTTTGAAAACCAGGTTGTTTTTCCTCGCCACAACACATCTTTTTCGCCCATAATCATACGTTCGATATACGGATAGAGCGAATTGTAATCGTTGACGGGAACTCTTTCTTTGAATGTATCGTAATGATTGATAGAACAATAATCAAATTTCTTTCCCCATTCGGTATGCTTGGCTTTATTGATAAGATTATCGAAACATTGCTTTTGACAATCGTGCGGATAGTACATCACACGTTCCACCTCTTTGAATTGAGACGAAAAATAGCTTTTTGCAATGTTGTTAATCAAATATCTCATCAACTATAATTTTATTTTTTTATACGTTTGCAGCCAGCGTTCCGGAATTTCGTTTGTGCAGGCTGTTTCGTAATCTTTCGCTGAACAGGGAATGATGTAATGACGTTTAAACTTTGTATATTCCGCCTCATTGATAGGAATTTCCATCCACCACAATCCACTGTCTTTGCTTTTGTAGAAAACGATTTCGTAAGCGTTTTCATGCAGAGAAACAAAATATTTGTAGAAATTGTTTTTTGCCAAACTCGGCGTGTCGTTGGTTCGGATAGAAACACCGTCGATAAAATACCAGATTATTTCGGCAATGAGCAACGCACTCTGATTGGCAATATCGCAGGCAGGGTTGTATTCGTAAATCCCGAAAGAACTCAATTTTTCGCTCACGCCCGCCAAACGAGCCATTTTGCAAATTTCTTCACCGTTAAATCCACTTGGAAGCACATGTTTGCAGCCGGGAGAATCGGAAAAGCGAATTGCCGAAATATCCAGCGACAACACATCCGCTCCCCGAATAATGGGTTCGCATTCGTTTAAATCCATGCGTGCCAAACCCAAACGATGTGCGTCAAACAAAAGTTTTTCCATTAAATCCAAATCCGAAACGTCAACCAAATAGGTTTGATAGCCTATGTTGCTGTAATTGAACAGGAAATTGGGCTGCCGCAAAATGATTTTATTCACATAAGCGTTCGATTGTATCGGCTCGCTTTCTTTCCCGACGTCAAAACGCGAATCTATTGCAACAATGTTGGTTACACGATTCAGGTTTTCGTATGCCAGATAATTTGCATACGTAATATCCTGACTTCCACCCAAAATCACAGGGATAATATCTTTATTTATCAATTCGGCAAGAATTTCACTCAAAACAATATAGGTATC
>JAIRTU010000134.1 GCA_031254735.1 Bacteroidales bacterium
GGAAACATTAAAAGAGGTGGATATTGAATTTATAGATTTTAATAGAACCAGAATAGAAAAATTGAATAAATGGTTTATAGAGAATGGTAAAGGAGATATATTAAAAAATAATGGGGTACGGCAAAACGGCACATAACAGGTCTGTATTTTTGCTTCCCCCCGATTGATAATTGATTTTTGTTTATCTTTGCAGCGAAAAATATATAAGAGAAATATGATGATACGGAATATAAAAGCAGTTGAGCGGACAGCGTTTCCGCAGCAGGCAAAAAATGAGGTATATAATATAGTATGGGCTAAAACATTTAAAGGAGTTCAGAAATGGCAATGGAAAATTTAGAAAAATATATTAACGCTTCACCAAATAAAGAATTTTATGTACACAGTATTGCAAAATTCACTGATGAACAAAAATCAGAATTGGAAGATTTGGTAATCCGTCTTGACGAAGCAGGAGCGAAGAACCCCTTGCAATGGGCATTTAGTGAAGTGAGAGAAAATATTCCGCAATTTGGACGCTTTCTTGTTTTGAAAAAACTTTTTGAAATTGCAAAATCACCAAGAGAAAATGTTTCAATGGCTTTAGACTTTGATGATGAAATACAGGATAATTTTCTGGAAATATCCAAAATGTTTGGCGAGAAAAGATTTTTAAACTTTTTATCATCATTCTCAAAAGGAATTATGTGGAATGTAACTGAATTATTTGATGAAGGAAATCGGAATATGGATGAAGATAAAGTTAATTGGATTCTTTTGAAGACAGATGAAAACGGGAAACATTCAGAACAAATTATTCAAGGACTGCATGAAGATTTTTTAGAATTTGAGAATGAAATTAAATAAAAAATAATGGGGTACGGCGTTACTGCACATAACAGGACTGTGTTTTTGCTTCCCCCGATTGATAATTGATTTTTATTTATCTTTGCACGAAAAATATATAAGAGAAATATGACACAGAATATAAAAGCAGTTGAGCGGACAGCGTTTCAGCAACAGGCAAAAACAGTAAAAGCGTCGCCAACAGCCGGAACGTTATGCGACACAAATAACAAATGCAGCGCATGGGCGTCATCTTCACATCAAAAGCGTATTTCGTACATTCGTGGCAATTTCAAAAAAGCAGTATCTTTGCGGCGTAATAATTAAATGATTGCAGAATGGAAACAACATTGGAAAAGAAGACATTAGACAGGGAAGCGAGCGACCGGCTCAGTTTCATTACGTTCATTATTCCGGAGTTTGCCGATGAATACAAGATGGACAGGCAGGAGGCTTACCGGTATTTGAAGAAATACGGCGGGCTTGATTATATATTCAAACACTGGTGGACACTGCACGTGGATAACCCTTTCTGGTCAGTGAGAGCAATACACGAAGCGTGCCGGAAAAACGGAGGCTTACGATGAAAGTTTATCACGGCAGCAGTGTGGAAGTCATTGACATTGACCTGTCGAAATGCGAGCCATACCGCGATTTCGGCAAAGGTTTTTATGTTACCAATATTCGCGGGCAGGCAGAGTATTGGGCGGAACGAAAGGGCGAAGACAATAATACAGAGGGTTATGTGACCGAATTTGAATTTGTCGAAACAGCCTTTGACCAATGGAACTTTAAAGTACTCCGTTTTGACGGCTATACGGAAGAATGGCTGGATTTTGTAGTCATGAACCGTAACCGCAGCCTGTCTGTTCCCGCCCACGACTATGATATTGTGGAAGGACCCGTTGCCGACGACAAGGTAACCCGACGAATCCGGTTTTATTTGGAAGGCGCTGTTTCAAAAGAAACATTTCTTGAAGAACTCAAATTTTTCAAACGCACGCACCGGATTTGCTTCTGTACACACAGCTCGCTGCAAGCGCTGGAACGTGTCCGCAAAAAAAAGTTTACCGGCAACATCGACGACGACATTACCCAATCCCTTGCGTCGGATTACAGCCTGTCCGAAGAGCAAGCCATCGACGCCTATTTCGAATCCCAAACCTACAAAACGCTCATCGACGAATCTACCGGACTGTACCAAAAACCGTGGACAGAAGTCTATCAGCTGCTTTTGCGCGAATTGAAACTGAAAAAATAATACGAAGATGAAGAAAAGTATTGAAAACAAAGGGAAAACGGCAACCGGCGCCCTGAAAAACGAGATTGCAGGCAAGGCGCAGATGCCGGAGGTCCGGCGCAAAGTAGTAACAGACCGACAGTATATCGTATTTTGATTTTGTCAGGCAATTCTTACAGATGATTTTGGGACAAAATGCCAAGGGTTTCGATTGCGTTTTTTCAATAGAAAACGAGCGAAATGAATTGCGCAAAAAATATAGAAAATTGATTGTAAACAGTAATAATCAACTATCTGCGATTGCGCATTTTCAAATAGAAAACTTGCGTCTATACAGGAGTTATAAAAAATTGAATGATAGTATTTTATGAGTGCAAAGATTTCATTTTTTGAGAATATTATTTACTGGTTTTGGATTTATTCGTTGAAGTTCTATTCTTTGGAGTTCAAAACGATGATGTATCCATGGCG
>JAIRTU010000168.1 GCA_031254735.1 Bacteroidales bacterium
ATTAATTTCTACTATTGTAGATCGAAAATTTACTGAATATAAGCAAAAGTCTAAACGATTAAATTAATTTCTACTATTGTAGATCAACCGGTTATTCCTGCGGAATGACCGTGTCTAAACGACTAAATTAATTTATACTATTGTAGATCGAAAATTTACTGAATATAAGCAAAAGTCTAAACGATTAAATTAATTTCTACTATTGTAGATCACATGTGATTTTTTTGAAAAAAAGCGTTAGTCTTTTATTCCTTATATTGAAACACTAATAATTTCAAATACTACAAGAATAAGTAGTCGACACTCACGTTTTGCGTGGGCTTACTTATTTGTAGTATGGGTTGTTGGAGGCCTCAGATCCGGATAAGTATAGTCCACGTAATTTTTATTGCCTGAACTCTACATAAAAAGACCTCGCTTTTCAACTTAGGAAATTTTAAATAAAGTAAACATAAAAATTAAATATTTTTTAACCACAGGCTAATCGTGTCAAAAAAATGCTACATTTGCACAATTCGTGTCAGAGGAATGACCGAATGTACGTTCTAATAGTCTAAACGACTAAAATAATTTCTACTATTGTAGATCACGTCTTCGTTATGGAGAAGACCGAAGTCTAAATGACTAAATTAATTTCTACTACGTATCCTTTGTGAGTGAGGTGAGGCACAACCTCACCAGCTCATGTCTTTCGTGGGAAATGCTATTCGTCGGTGGCTTCCCACAGTTCGACTTGGTTGCCTTCCGCATCGAGAATATGGACGAACTTTCCGTAATAAAAAGTTTCGATGCTGTCGACAATAGTTACCCCTTCCTTTTTGAGTTCCTCTACCAGCTTTTCTAAATTTTCAACGCGGTAATTTATCATATAATCCTGTTGCGTTGAACCAAAATATTGGGTATCTTCCGAAAATGGCGTCCATTGTGTTTGTGCCTTTTTGTTTTTTTCGCTGTCTTCATACCATTCAAAAACAGCACCGTAAGCGTTTGTTTGTAAGCCCAAATGTTTTTGATACCATTCTCTCATTTTTTCAGGGTCTTTACACTTAAAGAAAACACCACCTATTCCTGTCACTTTTTTCATATTAACATTATTATTTATTGTGATTGTTTTAAATGCAAATCCAAGACTAAACGTTGAGATAAGCATTAAACCGATTAAAATTTTCCTTTTCATGCTTGATATATATTTTGTTTTCAGTTTTTTATGTCATTCTTTTTGCAAAAATAATTATTTCATCTGACGTAAATTTTCCTCCGCAAATGCAAATGCAAAAGTACAAAATATATCTAAACGGGTACATTTTATTTTCTCCAAAACAAAGAGCCTCATGTTGTCGACGACAGGGAAAAATATTATAGCGGTAAATGGTTAGTTACGCATTTTCGTTTCGTGTGTGCGACATTATGTTCTTTGTGTCTTCTTTGTGAGGAAAAATTACGAATTACGGTGCAATTCCGAAACGGCGGGGTTTTATTCCTTCTCGTCGTAATCGTCGGCGTTGCAGAGGGGAATGATTTTGTAGAGTTTGTCGTTTCGTCGGACGGTATCGTGCGTGGGTATGGAACATATATCGCCTTTCTGTGCCGCCTCGACAGCGTTTAATTCCACACGAATTTCCTTAACGGTATCTTCGTATACGCCTGTCGTCGTCCCGATGACAACATATTCATCTCCCACAAAAAGAGCATTACTCTCTATTTTGACCTCCGCCACACGGAGTTTAGCAAAGAAATTGGTTATTTTCCCCACATAAACCTTTGTTTTTCGAGCCTGCGAGCCGTAACGCTGTGTCCATTCGCCCAATTTTCTGCCCAAATAATAACCGTCCCAAAAGCCGCGATTGTACACATTGCCGAGAAGATGTGTCCACTGCTTTACCTTTTCTTCGGAATATGTCCCCGCAAGATACGCCTCTGCCGCTTCGCGGTAGCAGTGGGTTACCGTTTTGACATATTCGGGCGAGCGCCCTCTGCCCTCTATCTTCAACACCGTTACGCCCGCCTGCAAAATCTTGTCCAGAAAGCCTATCGTACATAAATCTTTGGGAGACATGATATATTTGTTGTCGATAAGCAATTCTACCTCTTTGTCTTCGTCTTCTACGCGATACGCCCTTCGGCAGGGTTGCAGGCAAGACCCGCGATTTGCCGAAAACCGGAAATTGTCCAAACTCAAATAACATTTTCCCGACACCGCCATGCACAAAGCCCCATGCACAAAAATTTCTATCTGAACCAAATTGCCGGAAGGTCCGGTTATCTTCTCCTGCTCTATCTGCCGAATAATCGCCCGAACCTGTTTGAGCGACAATTCGCGAGCCAACACCATCACATCGGCATACCGAGCAAAAAAACGAACCGCCTCGATGTTGGTGATATTGCACTGCGTTGAAATATGCACTTCCAAACCAATAGATTCTGCATAACGAATAACCGACAGATCGGAAGCAATAACCGCCGTAAGTCCGTTTTCTTTTGCCGAATCGAGCAACCGGTGCATGTCGGAAAGTTCTTCGTCGTAGATAATGGTGTTGACCGTCAGATACGAACGCACGGCATGCGTTTTGCAAATGGCGGAAATCTGCTTTAAGTCGTCTGCGGTAAAATTGACCGCCGACCGCGAACGCATATTCAACTGTCCCACTCCGAAATATACGGCGTCGGCGCCGCCCTGTATCGCCGCCATTAACGATTCATACGAACCCACAGGCGACATAATCTCTATTTTATTGTCTTTTTTGTCCATCAATTATTCATCAAATAAATTCTTTATCCTGCTGCCGCAAACACAGACATCGCAAAAAACGATAACAACAACACAATCACGTGTCCATATTTTTTTAAATAAGAAAAACACAGCGAAAAAACAATGGTATACAACAGCAACAACATACTGTTCAACAAAATATTGAAAGCCTGAAACAACAAAACGTACACCGTCAACAAAGCCGTTATCCACAACAGCAAATAATATTTCTTCCGCTTGTTAACCACCTCCGAATATGCTTTCGACCATAATTTGAGAAAAGAAAACAATCCGACAAGAACATTTCCCGCAACAAGTATTCCCGATATGAAATGATTGGCAGACAATACACTTTTGAGCCTCATAAAATCCATGTTCCAAAAAGATACTTCGTGAAGTCTGCTTTTGATAAATAAACAAAATTCGGTGATATACTGATTGTTGTCTGTCAAATACAAAACAGAAAACAAATAGATAAACGAAATGGAACTCCCCACCAACGGCATTATCAAGCTGCGAAACGTATAAATCCGATTAATGCGATACGTCAAATAAATAAAAGGCAGCAAGATGATAAAATGAAAATCTATTATCGTCAATATTCCACACCACAAACCGTACATGAACGTTTTTGCTTGAAGATTGCTTTCGTCCAAGTGAAACAGCTGCGGAAAAATACCTGTAACGACAACAAATCCCGTGAACATGCTCCAAGGGTTTAAAAGTTGCGGGAAGAAAAAAACAAACAAAAAATAAAACAGCACCGGATAATACTGTCGGCGTTCCACCAATGCAAACAACCGCAAATACAGCAAGAGGAAAACGCCGTTCAACAGCAAAAACACCGATGTGATTATTCCTGAAAAAACAACATAATTCTTCGACAATCCCAGCATATCGTCCACCCAAATCTCTCCAACCTCAATAACGGTGTTGATTGTCCATATCCGACAGCAACAACAAATATACAACGCAATGATCAAAGACAATTGCAAATAAAGAACCCATTGTTTTGTCCGTTTATAACTCACGCTTTTATTGTAATATTTACATTGTTTGAGCTTGCGTCCAACACCGCATATCCTCCCATAATCAAGGCGTTGTTGTCGGGAATATGCCCTGCGGGAAAACGGAAACAAACAGGATACTCGTATTCCGAAACATGTTCCATGATAATTTCTTCGGCAGTTTTGCCGAAAGCGATTGTGTTGTCGTTCATTTTGGTCATTCCCCCGACAATCAGTGCGGCGAGTTTTGCCAGCTTGCCGCTGCGTTTCAGACACATCATCATACGGTCGATATGATATAAATATTCGTCCAGATCTTCGATAAAAAGAATTTTGCCGTCGGTTTGAATATCCGATACCGAGCCGTTCAAAGCAAACAACACCGACAAATTGCCGCCGCACAAAACACCTTCGGCTTTTCCCTTTCGGTTGATTGCCTCCGCAGGAAACGAATACGCCACTTCGCCATGCCGCAACGCCGAAAGCATCGTATCCAAAGCCTTGTAATGAATATCTTCTCCCTGAATGTTGATCGGCATGGTCGCATGCAGAGTGGGCAGATGAAAAGCCGTATGAATATGAGCGTGAAAAACCGTGATGTCGCTGTATCCGCAAATCCATTTCGGGTTTTGGGCAAAAGCGGAAAAGTCGATCAAATCAAGCATACGCAAAGAACCGTAACCGCCTCTTGCACACCAGAGAGCTTTCACCTGTCGGCTGTCGAGTGCCTGCTGAAAATCTTCTGCCCGCTGCTCGTCAGTGCCTGCATATTGATGAAATTCGCCGAAAAGATGATTGCCAAACTCGACATGAAACCCTTTTTGCTGCAAATATCGAACACTGCAAGCAAGTTCTTCCCGCGCAATTTTTCGTGCCGGTGCTACAATACGTATAACGTCGCCCGATTGTAATAATTCCATTATTTTTTTCTCTTAGAGATAATTTGCGATTTTTTTCCTGCAAAGATATTATTTTTATTCATTGCTTCCCCATTTCGACCCGCCGCAACGTGCAACATGCCCTTTGCGGATAAAAACAGTTGCTGTTTGCAAAAGAAAAAAAACGGCTGTTTTCTTCGCCAATCAAACAAGTTGTTTCACTATCTTAACCGCCTCGACCGCTTCTTTCACATCGTGAACACGCAAAAGGTCTGCACCGTTCAACAAAGCAATGGTATTGACAACCGTTGTTGCGTTCAATACTTCCAGAGGAGAGGCGTCCAACAGTTTGTAAAGCATTGCCTTTCGAGAAAGTCCCGCCAACACGGGACAATCCAATTCTTTAAAAACGGCAAGCTGTTTGAGCATGTCGTAATTCTGTGCCGTGGTTTTTCCAAACCCGAATCCCGGATCGACAATCACATCGTTAATTCCCATTTGCCGAAGAATGTCCAGACGTTTACTTAGATACAAAAACACCTCTTTGACCACATTTTCGTATTGTGTTTTCTGTTGCATTTCGTTGGGACGTCCCGAAGTGTGCATCAAAATATAAGGAACTTGCAACTGCTTTACCGTATCGAACATCTCCAAATCGAACTCTCCGCCCGAAATATCATTGACAATGGCAACGCCCATTTCAACGGCTCTTCGAGCCACGCTTGCCCGCCATGTGTCGATAGAAAAAATTACATCGGGAAAGCGAAGCATGATATGTTTCAACGCATTTTCGGTTGTTTTCAGCTCTTCTTCCTGCGACAATTCCACCGACAGCGGGTTGGTAGCCATGCAGCCGACGTCGATAATATCCGCACCGTCTTTCAACATCTGTTCGGTGCGAAAAAGATATTTATCGGGACTGTTGTAATATTTTCCGCCGTCAAAAAAAGAATATTCCGTAATGTTCAATATGCCCATTACTTTGGGAGTATCGAAATGAAAAAGTTTTCCTTTGCAGTTTATTGTCATATAAATAGTGTAATATAATGTTTTAATTGTTTAAACAGTTTCGCCGCAGGCATATCAAATGAATTTCTTTGTTTTCCTGTCGAAAAGACAAAAAAAGTGTATCAATCAAAGAGATTTAATCCCGAACCAACCATCGCCGGACGGCTTTTACTGTTTTGCTTTCATTGCCGCCTGCACAAAAGACACAAACAGCGGGTGGTTTCTCGCCACCGTACTTTTGTATTCGGGGTGAAACTGAACGCCCACAAACCACCGATGAGAGGGAAGCTCTACTATCTCTACCAAATTTTGACTTTTGTTGACTCCCGTTGCCGTCAATCCCGCTTTTTCAAAGACAGACAGATATTCATTGTTAAATTCGTACCGATGCCGATGCCGCTCGCTTATTTCTTCCAAACGATACGCCTCAAACGCTTTGGAATCTTTTTTGACAGTGCAGGGATAAGCTCCCAAACGCATGGTTCCGCCCATGCCGGAAATCTTTTTCTGCTCTTCCATCATGTTGATCACAGGATAGTCGGTATGTGCGTCTATCTCGGTGGAATGCGCATTTTCAAAGTGCAAAACATTCCGTGCAAATTCAATAACCGCACATTGCATGCCCAGACAAATTCCCAAAAACGGAATATTGTTTTCGCGGGCAAAAGTGATCGCTTTGATTTTTCCTTCAATTCCCCGCTCGCCAAATCCGGGAGCAACCAAAATGCCGTCCAAATGTTTGAGTTTTTCTTTTACATTTTCGTCGTTGATATATTCGGAATGTATCAAATCGAGGTTTACCTTGCATTCGTTGGCAACCCCCGCATGCGTAAACGATTCGATAATGGATTTGTAAGCATCGTTGAGTTCCACATATTTTCCCACCAACCCAATGGTAACGTTGTGTTTGGGAAAGGTTAATTTATGCAGGAAATTTTTCCAATAGGTCAAATTCGGTTCGCCGTTGTCGGGAAGGTTCATCTTTCGCAACACTTCTTTGTCCAATCCCTCTTTACACATCAACACAGGCACTTCGTAAATGCTTTTGGCGTCGATAGACTGCAACACCGATTGCGGTTCCACATTGCAAAACAACGCAATTTTTCTGCGAAGATTTTCATTAATATCGTGTTCGGTTCTGCAAACAATAATATCGGGCTGCACACCCTGTTCCAACAAAGTCTTCACCGAATGTTGCGTAGGCTTGGTTTTCAATTCTTTGGTTGCCGCCAAAAAAGGAACAAGCGTAAGATGAATCACCAGACTGTTGTGTCCTTTTTCCCATCGCAACTGACGAACAGCCTCGATGAAAGGCAACGATTCTATATCGCCGACCGTTCCGCCGATTTCGGTAATGACAAAATCGAAATCACCTGTTTTCCCCAATGCCTTTATCCGATTTTGGATTTCATCGGTAATATGCGGAATCACCTGAACGGTCTGCCCCAAATAATCGCCTTTTCGCTCTTTGGTGATAACGTCCAAATAAACACGCCCTGTGGTAACATTGTTTTTTTGAGAAGTAGGAATGTTGGTAAATCGTTCGTAATGACCCAAATCCAAGTCGGTTTCGGCGCCGTCTTCGGTAACATAGCATTCGCCATGCTCGTAAGGGTTCAGAGTGCCGGGATCGACATTGATGTACGGATCTAATTTTTGAATAGTAACTTTATATCCTCTCGCAATGAGAAGATTTGCCAGTGACGCCGAGATAATTCCCTTCCCGAGAGAAGAAGCAACACCCCCTGTTACAAATATATAACGTGTTTCCATATTGATACAATTGCTAATAATATATAAGTTGCAAAGTTACTAAATATCTTTATACTTTTCTAATAAAGAATAGCGGTTAAATTATTTTTTGTTTACTTTTGCAGATTAAAATTTTATTTACTGATGATGGATACAACAAATATCATTTTGGTCGACAGTGTTTTTACGGAGGCTGCAAATCAAACGTCTGCTGCCGCAAAAGACCCCAATCCGTATGCGATAGCCGTTTTGGGGTTGGCGGGTGTGTTTGTATTTGTCCTGTTGTTTATGGCAATTGTAAAAATGGCGGCATGTATCGACAAAAAAAGACGGAACAGAAAAATTGAGCAAGAAAATAATTAACAAATTTAATATTGTATTGTAAATAAATGGATAATATTCAATATATTTCTGCGGTTGAAGCATACAAAGCGGCTCTGAATGGAGCGGTATTGGTAGATGTACGTGAAAAAATAGAAACGTCCGATGTGTGGATAAATATGGAAGATGTGGTATATATTCCTTTTTCTTCCTTTGTTCGGAAGATGAGTATTTTACCCAAAGACAAGTCGTTGATTTTATGCTGTGCAATCGGGCTGGTAAGTGTAAAAGCGGCAAAGTTATTATCCCAACAGGGATATGATGCTGTTTTTGTTTTAAATAATGGATTGGTGTCGTGGCAATTGGCAGAACTTCCGCTGAAAACCATCGCCTCGTTAACGTGCAAATGTCAATGCGAAAACAATACAAAAGATGAAGATCAATAAAGAAAATATCCATGCCCTTTTTGACAGGCTTTCGGAAAAAACAATTCTGATAATCGGCGATGTGATGCTGGACGATTACATTACAGGCTCTGTTTCGCGTATTTCGCCCGAAGCGCCTGTTCCTGTTTTGGACATACAGTCAAGGAATGTCTGTCTTGGCGGAGCTGCCAATGTTGCATTGAATGTTTTGTCTATGGGGGCGAAAGCTGTCTTGGGAAGCGTGATCGGGAAAGACAGAAAGAGTATCGAATTTTTGGAGATTCTAAAAAGAGAAAATCTTTCCGCCGAAGGAATTATAGAAAGCGAAAACCGTATTCAGACCGTCAAATACAGAGCTATCGGAAACAATACGCAACTCTTGCGTTTGGATAATGAAATCTCGACCCCGCTGTGCGAAGAAGATGAAAAGAAATTCCTGCTTCACCTGCTTCAAATATTAAATACGCAAAAAATAGACGCTGTTATTTTTGAAGATTACGACAAAGGAGTGATCACGCCTTCCATTGTGCGGGAAATTACATCTTTTGCCCATGAAAAGTCTATTCCGGTAACGGTAGACCCCAAAAAACGCAATTTTTTATGCTATACCCGCAACACGATCTTCAAACCCAATTGGAAAGAGTTGAAAGAAGGGCTGTCGCTTTGCGGAAAATGGAACGATAAAGAAACATTGAACGCCATACATCATTTTATGCGGGAAAAACAGCATAAACATCTGCTGCTGACCCTTTCGCACGAGGGCGTATTGATGTGCCGGCTGCAAAACGAACATTTTACATGGAAACATATCCCTGCATATATGCGTAATATCGCCGATGTGTCGGGGGCAGGAGATACGGTAATAAGCATCGCCACACTGGGCTTGACGTTGGGAATAGACATGGAAGACACTACACGTCTTTCCAATCTGGCAGGCGGACTTGTCTGCGAAGAAATAGGAATTGTGGTATTGAACAAACAGAAATTCATCGAAGAGGTTCTTTCCATTTACTAAACTCATTCCCGATCTCTGTGAAATTGCCCGAACGGTACTTATTCCGAGCGAAAACCTCCGCCGTTCAATCCGCAAACCGTCGCAACAACCTCAAAACCGATCCCCCGATCTATATAAAACGAATGAGCCGGCGATTTTATTGTGTCAAATTTGCAATCAACTAATAATCAGGAGATTAAAATATATTTAAATCTTCGAGGTTTTGGGAAACTCGAAAGTTTTTGTACCATTTTTTTTGAGTAACATTGAACCCTCGTTCGGCTCAGGCTCTGCCTTTTCCGGCATCCAACCTGTGATTTATATGATTCTTGTGATTTTGGGGATTGCGTTCCTGCATTTCAAAAGATCGTCTATGAACTGTATGTGCGAACACGCGAGTGGCGGGTTCAAACACGCGAGTGGCGGGTTCAAACACACGAGTGGCGTGTGCGAAATTATGAGCCGCGGACACGTGTCTATGAGTATTTGTTACATCTCCCGCAGGGAAATTATTATAGTGGTAAATGATTAGTGATAAGTGGTTAGTGATTAGTTCTGCTCCGGCGTTGTGTAAATGCGACATTAACCACTTACCACTAACAACTGACCACTGCAAAAAAATCTCCCGCAGGGAAAATATTATTCGACATAAGTAAACACGCCTTCGCGTTCTCTTCTGCCGGAGGCAGCAGAGAACATGCGTTGAAATCCGAACGTGTAAACGTGTTTGCTAAATTCATTTTCTCTATAAAAAAATATGCTGCAAAGATACACTTTTTTTTAATAATCAACAGTTAACTAATAGTGAATAATGAATAGTGAATAATAACGCTGAAAAAAACGAAAAAGCAAAAAATCCCCCGCAGGGAAAAAAATAATAATGATTAGTGATAAATGATAAATGATTAGTTATGCTCCGGCGTTGCGTTATTGCATTATTATTCACTATTAGTTATTAGTTATTCACTACAAATAATGCC
>JAIRTU010000172.1 GCA_031254735.1 Bacteroidales bacterium
CTGGAACAGTATTTAGACGACGCCCTTTTGCTTACCATACATCAAGTCAGCATTTTGCATGGAAAAGGAAACGGCATATTGCGTATCGCCGTCAGAGAATATTTGTCTAAAAACAAACAGGTAAAAACTTATCACGACGAACACATAGAACGCGGCGGACACGGTATCACCATAGTGGAATTGCACTGAAAAATAAGGAATGCCTTTTGTCCGGACGGTGATTAATAGGATTATTAAACCTCCACAGAGGTATCGCTTGTGCACTGCAAAAGGTAAAGACGTATCGAACATTCAAAAAGGATAAAAGACAATAAACGAATGAGATTGCCTTGCCGCAAAGATGATTTTTTTGTTGCGTAATTCGTGAAAAATTTCACTGTTCGTTATCCGTTATTTCCGCCCATTTACTTTTTACCATTGACAGGATTTTATCTTCGTTTGTGTCGAAAATAACTTGTGTAAACAGCGTATCCTGTTGATATGTCTTTATATAACAGTGATTTTCTATCATGGCTTCTTTCACAAAATTGACGTCAATCTCCGACAGTCTGTGCGTTTTTTGAAAGTCAAACGGAATCTCGTCCATTGCCCACTGCACGTATCGAGTGTTGTTAACATGTTGATTCATATCAATATCGCTTGGTTTCACCGCAAAAACATTTCCCTGTATGGCGTCTGTGGCGGGAATGCTTATTTTTTCCGGTTTTTTGTCAATGGCATATCGATCGATGATTGGAAATCGGTCGGCGAAGTCTTTGGTTGCTGTCGGTCGGTGAGAAAGCATATCCAAAATGTGCCACGACGAGGTGGCGGAGATAACTGTTTTATTATCATGGTCAAAAAGTTCAAAATCGCGAAAAGCGGTCAGCAACTCCGGTTGTTTTCCCCATGTCTCCAAGCGTATTTCTTCCGTCCAATTCGGCATGCGATGAATAATAGCGTGGACTTTTGCCAGCACCCAAAATTGTTGTTTTTCCGCCAAATGCCGCCAACCGAAACCTTTGGAATCGGCATGCCGCCAGGCACTTTCCTGCAAAAAGCAAAACAATGCAATCGGACTCATCTTCTGCGAAAAATCGGCGTGATAAGAACTTACCGTGTAATTGTCGATATGTAAATTTTCCATAACTGTTTATTCAAAACTAATATCAATTTCGGGAGTAACTTTCACTCCCTCGTATTTTATTTCCACTCCCATGCGGTAGGTTGTTGTATAAAGCAGGTTTCCCTCTTCATCGTATTGATACGCATTTCCGTTGAGCAAGCCGTTGATATATGTATATTCGGCTTTTTTAACGGTATTTTCCCAATAAAACATGGATCTTCCGTCCAACTCATTTTCAAAATACGATTCCGAACGTTTTACTTTTCCATTGGGATAATATGTTTTCCAAATGCCTGTCTTTTTTCCCGCCTCATAAACGCCTTCCACCAAAACACTGTCGTTTACATAACTCCAACGCCCTTCTTCCAAGCCGTCGGTGTAGAAACCATGTTCAAGCGTATCTCCGTCGACAGAAAGGGTGATCGATTCTCCTTCTTCCAAGCCGTCGGCATAATTTTCTATCGACAGAAGATTGCCATTGGAATAATACCAAATCCATTCGCCGTCTTTTTCGCCTGTGCGTGTGTAGTTTCCTGTTATTTCTATTTTTCCGTTTTCAAAATAATATTTCCACTTTCCGATGGGTCGCGAATGCAGATATTTTCCTGCTGCCCGCAATTCGCCTGTTTCGTAATATTCTTTCCAATCGCCCTGTTTTTTGCCGTTTTCGTCAACAATTCCTTCCCCCAAAAGAATACCGTTTTTAAACATATATCCTTGAATAACATTCCCTTCGGGAGAATATTCTCTGCGAATGCCGTCGGGAGTGCCTTTGAAAAAATAAGCCTCTGTTTTCAATTTTCCGTTGGGGTGATAGGCTACTTTTCTGTCGAGTTTTTTGGTTTCCCGGGCGTCTTCTATCAAGATGTCGTTCTCCCATTTTTCTATCCGTTGAAAATTGCCGTTGACGTCATAATATTTGAAAAATCCACTTTTTTTGTTGTTTTGATACACGCCCTCCAATTGCAGGTTGCCGTTATCCCAAAAGAATTTCCAAAGTCCCTGCTTCAATCCGTTCCGATCGGTGCGATTGATATGTTCCCTTTTAATGGGGTATCCGTTGAGATATTCGATCGTCCCGACAATTGTTCCCAACGTATCGTATATTTTGGCAAGACCGTTTTCCACGCCGTTTTCGTATGGAATAGTCCGCACTGTCTTTCCCGAATACGAATACCAACGCCCTGTGCGGACAGTGTCTTGTTCGTAGAGATATTCTTCTATAACATCTTCTGTGTAAATGCGATACAAACCGTTGCGCAGATTTTCCCGATAACTGATTTCAGACTGTATTTCCCCTTTGTTGTTGTAAAATTTCCAAATGCTGTCCAGCAGAAAATCTTTTCGGTTTCCTTCGGTGCGAATAATGCCGTCGGGATAATACGATTTCCAATATCCGTCCGGCTGTCCGTTTCGCATCCAACCCTCGCTCGACAAAACGCCGTCGGGATAATAATATTTTGTATAGATCAGACTATCTGCAT
>JAIRTU010000173.1 GCA_031254735.1 Bacteroidales bacterium
TGTGCGTTGGACAACAGTAGACGTTCCGTCGCCCCAAGAGACAAGCAATTCGTTTCTGTCGGCGGGGCTGGGACTGTAAGTGTATGTGGTAACCGTTATCTCGTAGCTGAAACCCGAATGGTGTTTATAGGTTATTTCTCCCGCTCTTTCGTGAGTAGCATACACCGAAAACGTAATACCTAAAAAGAAGAAAGCCAATAACTTTTTGTCCATATTTTTTTAAAAACTGTGTACAACATAAACGCAAATACCCCTGAATTATTTTAATGCAAAAACACATCATCAACACCGGAGAGCGGCGGTTTTTATTTAATCTGCAAACAGGTATGTATCGGATAATGGTCGGAGGCGTGGATAGCGGTGGTGGTGTATTGGTAGCTTTTGAACGATTTATCGTGAAAGATATAATCTATCCTGAATGCAAGCAGCTTTCTAATGATAAAGGTGTAGCCTGTTCCTTTTCCGCTTTCGATAAAAGAATCTTCCGACAGGTTGCGGATTTGCCTGTAAGTATACGACCACGGCGTGTCGTTGAAGTCTCCGCAGATAATCACCCTGTGCGGCGAGCTTTTGATATGTTCCACAACGGCGTTTACCTGTTCTGTCCGCTTTGCAAATCCCGATTTTATCTTTCGTAAAATCCGCATGCTGTTTTGTTTCCATTTGCTGTTGCTCATCTCGGCGTTTGACGTGGCTTGTCGGGCAAAGAGATAATCTTCCGCACCAAAATGAATAGATTGAAAATGGATATTGTAAACACGCACGGTGTCGTTTTCGATCAACATATCGGCATACATGGCGTGGTTGGCTTTGGCGTCGTTGAAAACAATATTTCCCTTGTTTATTATCGGGAAACGAGAAAAGATCGCCATTCCAAATTGATATTTCCCCCGCGAAAGCGGCAGATAAAGATAATGACTGTTGGCGTCAATTGCCTTTTCTATCTGCGAAGCAGTCGAGATGTTGTTTTCGGGTTTGTTGTTTTGGCAATATTCCTGAAAACAGGCAATGTCGGGTTGTTCTTTTTCCAAGAAATCAAGAATATCCTGTTTGTTGTTTTTATCGCTGTAAATGCCGAAAACCTGCACATTGTAACTAAGCACTTTCACCAAAGAATCGTTTCCCGAAGGAATATCTTCTCCCGAAAACTGATAAAAGCGATGCAAAGAATCAACGCCAATCAAAATAGTTACCAACGAAAACAGGGCGTATTTCCATTTTCTGAACAACCAAAACACAACAAAGAAACCGTTCACCGCCAACATATACGGATAAAAAAGTCCGCTCAACGCTGCAAAAAAGTAAGTTGCGGGGTTTAGGAAGTTTGCCAAATATGCACTTATCAAGCCCAAAACGGCAATTGTATTTAAGATTAAAAATAGTAAACGGATAAAAGACAGTTTCTCTTTGCTCATTCTTTCACCAATTTTTCCGGTTGCTTGTTTTAAACAAAAACTCTTTTTCTTCCGTGCTTAAACTTTGGTATCCCGACTGTGCCACCTTATCCAGAATTTCGTCTACCTTTTTGCGATAGGCTGCCCGCTCGGCGTTGTATTGTTCGTCCGACTTGGGGCGACTGCCTTTTGCCGGTCGCGCCTTGACGCTCGGAGAACTTTTCAAAAGGGTGTTCCATTTGGGAATATACACATACAGAAACCCGAACAAAGACCCGCCCAGATGAGCAAAATGTCCGCCCGAATTGCCGCCGGGGATACTGATAATATCAATAACAACCATCGCAACAGCAACCCATTTCAGCGACACGTTCCCCAACAAAACAAGCGACAGTTGATAGTTTGGGGCTTTGGCACAGGCGGCAATCAGCACCGCCAACACGCCCGCCGACGCACCCATGGCTATCGCCTGCTGCACAACATCAGAAAAAACGGGAAACAGATTGTACGACAACACAAAGATAATATTCCCGATAATTCCGCCCCAGATATAGACCGTATATATTTTTTTCTTTGGAAAGAAATAAAGAAATATCTTTCCGCCAACCCACAGCATCAACATATTGAAGAAAATATGCCAAAAGTCGGCATGCAGAAAAATACTTGTGATAATTGTCCACGGACGAGTCAGCAGCACCCACGGGTTAGAAGGCACGCTCAACCAACGCAAAACCCATTCTCCGAAGTTTTCGCTTGCCTTCCCTTGAAGAAAACACGCCAAGTTGACGGCTAATCCCAAAAGCAAAACGGCTAAATATACACCGACATTGGCAAGAATCAAGCGGTGCAGCGGACTGTTGTTTTTGATAAAACCGGATATTTGTTTGCCGATATTCAGGTTAAACATCGATCGGTTGTCTCTAAACGCACTCATGTTTTAATATTGTTGGTAATAATAATCTTTGTCTTTTTTTCGCCAGAACAGCAAGAGAATCAAACCAAAAATCATACCACCCAAATGGGCAAAATGTGCCACGCCGTCGCTCTGACCGGAGATACCGTAAAACAATTCCAACGCACCAAACAAAATCACAAACCATTTGGCTTTGATTGGAAAGAGAAAATAAACATAGATCAGCGTATTGGGAAATGTCATTCCAAAAGCGAGCAAGATACCGTACACACTGCCGGAAGCACCCACCGTTGCCGAGTTTAGCAAGAGGTTGTAACTTCCCATAAGTGGGTCGGTGTAGTTTTTATACTGTTTCAACAGATGCCACCCCTGCTCTTTTACCAACTCTATTGTTTCGGGCGTCATTTGAGAGGCGAGGTCGTGCAGGCGTATTCCACAGACCAATTCCTGTGTCAAGCCGGCGCCTATCCCTGTTACAAAGTAATAAATCAAAAACTTTTTCCCGCCCCAATAATTTTCAATGGTATTTCCAAACATCCACAGGGCAAACATGTTGAAAAAGATATGCCCCAAATCGCCGTGCATAAACATATAAGTGATGAGCTGATGCGGATAAAACAACTCCGACTGAAAATAATGCAGCCCCAAATATCGACTTAAATCAATATGCCACAGGTTTTCAAAGGCGATGCTCGCAAGGAAAAACAGTCCGTTGATAATTAACAGGTTCTTTACAACCGGCGGCAGTATAGAGAACCGTTGCGGTGAATAATATTGTTCGTTCATTTGCATAAAAAATTTACAGGCTGCAAAGATACATCGTTTTTTTATACCCTGCCACCTTTCAGACGGATAATTATTGACAAAAGATTAAAATTGTTTCGGCTGTG
>JAIRTU010000228.1 GCA_031254735.1 Bacteroidales bacterium
TTGCGATACAAAAACAACTCTCTTCGCTACGAAACCATGACCCCAAATACCGTAATTGTAGATACGTTCTTCATTTACAACGTGTCTGCCGACACCATGACTTTCTCTTGCAAAAATTTGCCGGCTGCCTTTAAAATAATCGGTATGCCCGAAAAATTGGCGCCGATGCAAGAGGGAAAAATTGTTTTTGAATATTCTGCGGCAAAGAAAAATGATTGGGGATACGTATTCGAGAGAATTTCTCTCAACACCAACGACACGGAACGTCCCGCAAAATCGTTGCACATTACAGGAAATATCTATGATGATTTTTCTGCCATGACAGAAAAAGAGAAAGCCAATGCCGCCAAAATTTCGGTGGACGCCAAGGAATACAATTTCGGAACGGCGACCGAAGGAGAAAGAATTACGCACGATTTTATTATTTCCAACACAGGGAAAAGCATACTCTATATTCGTAAATTGAAATCTTCGTGCGGCTGTACCGCCGGAAATCCCGAGAAAAAAGAACTCAACCCCGGCGAAAGCACACCCATAAAAGCTACATTTAATACGCATGGAAAAACAGGCAGACAGGCACGAACCATAGATGTGATCACCAACGACCCTTCGCAACCCAAAGTAATGTTGATAATTACAGGCAATCTCAATCCGAAACCTGCCGAGCCTTCTAATTAAGGAATTTTATTTATGGAAGATACATTAAAGAAAAATACGCTAAAAATACACAATACACTATCTCGGGAAAAAGAACTTTTTGAACCGCTCAATCCGCCTTTTGTAGGCATGTATGTGTGTGGTCCCACTGTTTACGGCGAACCGCATTTAGGGCATGCTCGACCGGCAATTGTGTTTGATCTGATATATCGATATTTGAAATTTTCGGGATATAAAGTTCGTTATGTTCGCAACATCACCGATGTGGGGCATTTGGAAAACGATGCGGACGAGGGTGAAGACAAAATTGCAAAAAAAGCACGCATCGAGCAGTTAGAGCCTATGGAAGTGGCTCAGTATTATTTGGATCACTATCATTTTGCGATGGATGCGTTGAATGTGTTGCGTCCGAGTATCGAATGTCGTGCAAGCGGACATATCATAGAGCAGATAGATATTGTGCAACGGATTTTGGATGCCGGTTTTGCGTACGTTTCCAACGGATCGGTTTATTTCGATGTGGTAAAATATGATAAACATTTTCGTTACGGAACGCTGACCGGTCGGAAGTTGGAAGAGTTGCTTTCGGCAACGCGCGAGCTGGACGGACAGGACGAGAAACAAAATCCCGCCGATTTTGCCTTGTGGAAAAAGGCTTCGCCTGTTCATATCATGCGGTGGAAATCGCCGTGGAGTGATGGTTTTCCCGGCTGGCATTTGGAATGTACTGCCATGAGCACAAAATATTTAGGTAAACAATTTGATATTCATGGCGGAGGAATGGATTTGATGTTTCCTCATCACGAATCGGAAATTTGTCAAAACCGAATTGTCAACGATACCGATACCGTAAAATATTGGATTCACAACAATATGATTACTGTCAATGGGCAGAAAATGGGGAAGTCTTTGGGGAATTTTATCACCCTGAACGAATTTTTTACAGGCACTCATTCTTTGCTTCAACAGGCGTACAAACCTATGACGATTCGTTTTTTTATCTTGCAGGCTCATTACGGAAGCACTTTGGATTTTTCTAACGAAGCCTTGATTGCCGCCGAAAAAGGCATGCAAAAATTGTTTACGGCTTATCGATTGATCGAGAAAATAAAACCGGGGAATGATTCTGTTTCAGAGCAGATAAAAGCAATTTATCAAAACTGTGCCGACGCCATGAACGACGATTTCAACAGTCCGATTGTGATTGCCAATTTGTTTGAAGCCGCACGCATTATCAATCAGGCAAACGACGGAAAAATTGCTTTGTCGAAAGAAGACAGCCACGAGTTGAAAAACCTGTTCGACACATTTTTATTCAACATATTGGGAATGAAATTACCTGAAAACGAAAACATTGCTGCCGGGTTGGACGAGCCTTTGATGAATATTATTATTGAGCTTCGCAAAAATGCAAAAAACAACAAAGATTATGCTACCGCCGATGTTATTCGCGATATGTTGTCGCAAGTGGGCATTACGCTCAAAGATACCAAAGACGGCGTAGAATGGTCGGTGAAAAATTAGTGTGATTTTTGTCCGCAGGTTTGTCGTGCGGAAAGCAGGTTTTAAAAACGTTTCTATATCTGTTTGATTTTTAATCAGATTAATTTAATCAACTTCGCGAAAAATCATATTTGCGGAGAGCAAGTTATTAACATTGTGATGTGTAATTTTTTTTTATTTTTTAATTTTTCGGACGAATAAGATTCTTAATTTTGCGAATATCTTTTATAGAACAATGATCAAGTTTACACAGACGTATCGGATAATTTCTTTTTTCGCTTTTGCCTTATGGCTTTTGTGTTCGGGCGTTGCAATGGGACAGAACTCAAAAACCAAACTCACCAACGAGAAAAAACAACTCGAAAAGGAAATTGCGGAACAAAAAAGAATGTTGGAAATTACCAAAAAAAACAAAACGGCTTCGCTAAAAGATATTCAACTTATTACAAATCAAATAAAAAAACAGGAACAACTTATCGCGATAATCAATGATGAAATTTCTTCGCTCGACCACGATATAGCAGAAAACACCAAAGAATTGGAAAC
>JAIRTU010000094.1 GCA_031254735.1 Bacteroidales bacterium
TCTGCCAGCGAATCCAACTCTTTACCGACGTCGGATTTTACATGCAGCAATCGGGCGACCATTCCGTCGAAAAAATCAAATACCGAAGCCAGCAGCACCAACGCAGCCGCTTCTTTCAATAGTCCCTGTCCCGCTAACAAAATAGCCACACAACCCGAAAACAGGTTCAACAGGGTAACGATATTGGGAATATGTTTTTTCATGTTTATTTTTTTTGTTTATATCTTACTAGTAAAAAACTATTATCGTTTATTTGCAATATGTATTTTTTATTTCATCATACAAAATGTCGGTATCAAAATCATCATGAATAAAGGAATTTAACGTGATTTTCTTTTCCTGAAATAAATAGGTTGCATAAAGCCTATATTTGAAATATTGAAAAGATGGAGAACTTTCATTTATATTATTACAAATGACCTCCATTCCTATTTCTTCATTGTAAGAACTTTCCTTTGAAATAAATTCGCAATATCCTTCATTTTTCCACTTTGGGAAAAGTTTATATTTTACCAATCCAAGTTTGTTCTCTAAAAGAGAATGCGTTGATTCATGGGCAATAGCTCCGCTTAATGTCCTTTTATTGTTATCGTTCCCATTCCGAACAATCAAGTTATCGGCAAACGAAGATTTTGTAAGAATTATATTTTGAGAAAGGGGATAATTAGTTCCAAATGCAGTCCTGCTTCCCGGAGCAAAAAAGAAAAACTGAGCATAAGTATTGCAAACATAGATTTTTTGTTTAAACTCACTATTAAACAATTCGGATTGCGATAATAATTCGATAGATTTATCCAAAACAGATTTTATGTCCTCCTTGCTGATTCCTTGATTTTGATAATGAATGGTAAAGTTTTTGTATTCAAATTTATTTGTAAATGCAAATTGTGGGAAAAATAAAATGAAAATATACAATAATACAATCACACTGAAAGTTATTTCAGTTGTGAAGAGAATTTTTCTTGTCCTTTTTTTTAGTTTCTTCATTTTATAATTAATTATGATACAAGATTTTCAAATATATTTACGTCTAATTAATCAAACAAACTCGGCGTGTAACCTCCGCGAGAAATTCCCAAATGTTCATACGCCAAAGCCGTAACTTCCCGACCTCTGGGAGTACGCATCAGAAAACCTTCCTGAATCAGAAACGGTTCGTATACTTCTTCTATCGTGCCTGCGTCTTCTCCCACCGCCGTTGCGATAGTGCCTATGCCCACAGGTCCGCCTTTAAACTTTCCGATAATGGTTGTCAGAATGCGGTTATCCATTTCGTCCAATCCGTGAGCGTCTACATTGAGAGCCGCCAAACCGTAGCGGGCAATATCCAAATCGATCACGCCGCTGCCTTTTATCTGGGCAAAATCGCGAATGCGACGAAGCAACAAATTGGCAATACGAGGCGTCCCGCGACTGCGACGAGCAATCTCATTTGCGGCGTCTTTGTCTATGGCAATTCTCAAAATGCCTGCCGAACGTATAACAATACATTCCAAAGTAGCTGTATCATAATAATTCAACCGAAGATTTATCCCGAAACGCGAACGCAAAGGCGCTGTCAACAAGCCCGAACGAGTAGTTGCACCCACCAAAGTAAACGGATTTAAACTTATCTGCACATTGCGGGCATTGGGGCCGGATTCTATCAGAATATCAATCTTATAATCTTCCATTGCGGAATACAGATATTCTTCCACCACCGGCGAAAGTCTGTGAATTTCATCAATGAAAAGAACATCGTTGGCTTCCAGATTGGTAAGCAATCCTGCCAAATCGCCGGGCTTGTCGATAACAGGACCCGAAGTTACTTTCATGCTCACGCCCATTTCGTTGGCGATAATATGCGAAAGGGTGGTTTTTCCTAATCCGGGAGGACCATGCAGCAAGACATGGTCTAACGATTCGCCACGTTTTTTTGCCGCATGGACAAAAATTTTAAGGTTTTCCACCACCTTTTCCTGTCCGGCAAATTCCACAAAGCCACTCGGTCGGATCACCTTTTCGATTTCTTTCTCCGAGAGGCTCATGCTGTTGTTGTATGGGTCTAAGTTGGGGTTCATTTTCTGTTAATTAATTGGATAGCGATGCTACTTTTTTGCGGTGAAAATTATCTTATTAATCATATCTTGTCGAATATAAATTGCAAAGTTACACCATTTTTGTCGTTTATGCTCGACAAAAACAATATAATTTTATCGAACATAAACGACAGAATGAAAATATTTCGTATACTATGCTTCTTTTATTGTTGCGTAATGTTGTTTTTGTTCAAATAAAGATAGTTGTTTTTGTTCGGGTAAAATCTTCAGGTAATTAGAGATAAATAATTCTTTTCCGGTAGAATCGGATTCTTTTGATACATTTCTCATTCCATAAGTAAGATTCCACGGTATTATGTTTGCAAAAGAAAATAAATCTCGTATATATTCGCTGTCGTCGTAAGTGATAAGCCATTTGTGTCGGCAATTTTTCATTATTTCCGCAAATTCTATATGATTGAAAGCCTTGTGTAAATTTCCGTTTTTTCCGTAAAGAGCCGATTTGGTTGCGGTATAATAAGGAGGATCTAAAAACAAAAATACATCTTTCCCTTCCCTGTAAATCAAGTCTTTATAATCGAAATTCGTTATTTTTGCATGTTGAATAACTTTTGAAAATTGATACAGCCTTTCAATGCTGCTTTCCGTAAAACGACCCTCAAACGCACTTTCGCTAAATCCGCCGCTCAAACTTGTGCCTGAAAAAGTAATTCGATTGTAAATAAAAAAGGCAGTGGCTCTTTCTACGTCATTAAATTTTGTAATGTTTTGGTTGAGAAATGTATGCAATTCTTTTCCGACAGGAAATTCTTTTCTCCATCGATAAATTTGAGCAATCAGAGAATCAATATCTTTTTGTGCTGTTTCCCAAAACTTAAAAAGTTCAAAATATAAATCATTTACCCAAAATTGTCTATTCGGATAACGCTGTTTGGCATAAATAAAAATAGAACCTCCACCTAAAAAAGGCTCTCTAAATTCATCAAAATCAGGAATTAATGAAGAAATAAGCGGGACTGCCCGACTTTTGCCTCCGGGGTATCGTAATGGGGATTTTATGGTTCCTGTTATGGTCATTGCGGCTTTTCGTTTTCCGAATTAAACGTAATAAGTTTTATCCAATCTACTTCTCCCGATTTGTTGCAAAATGTATTTGAAAATTCTCGGGTAAATTTATTGATCATCTTTGCATAAGATTCCATGAATAAATCATTTTTCTCTTTTGCTTTATGTCCCAAAGGTTCAACAATATCCATATAAAGATTGGTATCTCCCGAAATAAATTCCCAAAATTTTTGTCCGCAATATTTATAATAATCTCCTCTGTCGGGTTTGCTGTCTTTTCCGTAACAGCAGCCGTTAACGGCAGATATTATCAATTGGGAATTGCCGGTTCGCAAGGTGCGTTTTGCCGATAAAAAATCGCTTTTCATTTTTGCAATTTGGCTGCTGTTTCCCCAATTGGGACCGGATTTAATGGAAACAATATAACGAATATTTTCTTTATCAAATTCCAAATCAACACCTTTAATGCCCGATTTCCAACCTCCGTATACTTGTTGATTGATAAAAACAGCAAGTTCTTCCAACCAATTGCCAAAAACAGTTTCTTCGTTGGAAGAGATATAGGCATCGGTAAGTCCTCTGACAATTTGCTCGGAAGTCAACAGATATTTCGCTTTGAAAAGATAAGGATTTTTCCTTTTCAAAACGGTTTGCAACTTCATTTTATCCAATCCGTCAATCCGTTTTTGATGAAAAATATCAATATGATCTTCAACGTACTGCGTAATGTCCTTTGTGTTTAATGGATTCATCTGCTTGTTTTTGGTCAAATAACACTAATTTTACGGGTTCAATTTTTTGTTTAACCATATTATAATATTCGGGAACAATTTCAATTCCTATCGAATGCCGGTTCATACGTTGAGCAACAAAATTTGTTGTTCCCGACCCCATGAAAGGGTCGAGTACCGTGTCGCCTTCTTTTGTGAAAAGTTTGATAAACCATTCCGGCAATCCTTCGGGAAAAGCGGCACTGTGTTTTTTGTTGTTGCATTCTGTTGCCAAATGCAAAACATTGGTCGGATATGCCATTTCTCGATCTATCCAATTGGAAATATTTTTCCCAAAGCCGCTGCCCACCTTGGAATTGTTTCTTGTTTTGTCGGTATCACTCAGATTTTTAAGTCTTGTTTTTGCCCATTCGCCCATGGCAACCATTACTTCTTCCTGATACATGGAAAAATTTTTTTCTTTGTTGAATTGAAGCAACCTTTCCCATGCATCGCGAAAACGGTTGGGCCATTTTCCCGGATAGCAATTCTTTTTATGCCAAATAAACTCTTCCGTCCATAGCCAACCCTGTTTTTTCATTTCCAAAATAAGTTCCATTACATAGGTGCTTCGTTCCCCTTCAACCACTTTTTCTTTTATATTCAACACAAATGTTCCGTCGGGTTTCAAAACACGCAATAATTCTTTGGAAACAGGTGTAAACCATTCGACATATCTGTCGGGGTGAATGCCGCCGTATGTGTTTTTTCGCTGGTCGGCATAGGGCGGAGATGTGAAGATCAAATGTACGGAATTGTCCGGTATTTTCTTCAAAACCTCTTTACAATCACCAAGCTGTATATCTGTCTGTATTTTCATTATTTTTCTGTCCCGCCTTACACCGCAATATCTTCTTCTACGCGGAGGTTGTTGATAATAAAGTTTTGGCGATCCATGGTGTTTTCGCCCATGTAATACGAAAGCAACTCGTCTATCAGCGTGTTTTTGCCCAACACAACAGGGTCTAAACGAATGTCTTTGCCGATAAAATGTTTAAATTCGTCGGGAGAGATTTCTCCCAATCCTTTAAAACGGGTAATTTCGGGTTTTCCGCTCAATTTTTCAATAGCGGCAATCCGTTCTTCTTCGGAATAGCAATAAATGGTTTCTTTCTTGTTGCGGACACGAAAAAGCGGCGTCTGCAAAATATACACATGTCCGCCTTTGATGAGTTCGGGGAAGAAACGCAGAAAGAACGTCAGCAACAGCAGGCGAATATGCATGCCGTCCACGTCGGCGTCGGTAGCAATGATGATGTTGTTGTAACGCAGTCCGGCTATGCCGTCTTCGATGTTGAGGGCAGCTTGCAGAAGGTTAAACTCTTCGTTTTCGTAAACCACTTTCTTGGTTTTGTTGAATGTGTTCAAAGGCTTTCCCCGCAAAGAAAATACGGCTTGCAAATCGGCGTTTCGCGATTTGGTAATCGAACCCGAAGCCGAATCTCCCTCGCTGATAAACAGCGTTGTATCAAAGCGAAGTTCTTCTTTTTCGTCGGTGAGATGAATGTTGCAGTCTCTCAACTTTTTGTTGACAAGGCTGGTTTTCTTTGCACTGTCTTTCGATATTTTTTTTATTCCGGCAATTTCCTTGCGGTCTTTTTCCGATTCTATAATTTTGTTTTGCAGAGCGGCGGCAGTTTCGGGATTCATGTGCAAATAGTTGTCCAACAGACGAGAAACAACTTCATTGATATACCAGCGAACAGAAGGACCGCCTTTTTTCATATCGGTAGAGCCGAGTTTGGTTTTGGTTTGCGATTCAAAAACAGGTTCTTGTATGCGAATACACATTGCCGTACTTATCGCTTGGCGAATGTCGCCGGGGTCGTAATCTTTTTTATAAAAATCGCGAACCGTCTTTACTATCGCCTCACGCAATGCCTGTTGATGTGTTCCGCCGTGAATGGTATACTGTCCGTTGACAAATGTAAAATATTCTTCTCCATTGCCGCGATCCATGTGCGTTAATGCCAATTCAAACTCATTTTCTTCCAGATGAATAATAGGATAAACCGTTGTCCCGTTGATGTTTTGGGTCAATAAATCAAACAATCCGTTTTTGGAGAAATAACGCTGTCCGTTGAACACAATAGTCAATCCGCGATTGAGATAGACATAATTCCAAAGCATTTTCTCGATATATTCAAAATAAAATTTGTAATTTCCGAAAATCTTTTCATCGGGAACAAAAACAATGCGTGTGCCATTGAGTTCCGCAGTGTTTTCCAAAGGATAGTCTTTGGTGATTAATCCTGCCGAAAACTCAACGGTCTTTGCTTTCCCGTCGCGAATGGACTGTGCTTTGAAATATTTTGAAAAAGCATTCACCGCCTTAGTTCCCACGCCGTTCATTCCGATAGATTTTTGGAACGTATCCGAATCGTATTTAGCGCCGGTATTCATTTTAGAAACGCAGTCAATCACTTTATCCAAAGGAATGCCGCGACCAAAATCTCGCACCGAAATTTGATTTTCTCTAATCGTAATTTCTATGCTTCGTCCAAAACCCATCATAAATTCATCGATAGAATTGTCTATGATTTCTTTTATCAAAATATAAATTCCGTCGTCCGGCGAAGAACCCTCGCCCAACTTTCCGATATACATTCCGGGGCGTTGACGAATATGTTCATTCCAATC
>JAIRTU010000102.1 GCA_031254735.1 Bacteroidales bacterium
TGAGCGACAGGTTTATATTGTCGAACAACAATTCTTTGTCTATATGTATATAACTGATATTGTGTAAAATAAACATAATTTCTTTCTTTTTGTTAAGGAAACAAATAAAGATGCGAAAGATCTCGCACCCTCAACCGACTGTCTTTGAAAGAAATTATATTTTCATCTTGAATAATTTTTAAATAGAATGCAAAGATATGAATCCTAACCAATTATATGCATTTCCAGCATTACTTTTGTCCACATCGCCTATTTTTCCGTTTTTTTTGATCGACCACTATTTTTGCCGTCAACAAAAATCTTATTTCAGATGTTGAAACAACTTTTGGGCTTCTAATTTCAGCGGAGCGTTTTCGTACAGGATGCGATAGATTGTTTCGATGATGGGAATATCCACCCGATAGCTCTGATTCAACTCGTGGATACATCGAACGGCGTGATAACCCTCGGCAACCATTTTCATCTCCAATTGAGCCGTTTTCACGGAATATCCCTCCCCTATCATAATCCCAAAAGAACGATTGCGGCTGAATTGAGAATATGCCGTAACCAAAAAATCGCCCAAATAAGGTGCCGTAAAAACATTTCTGTCGGCATTGGGAAACACCGACTCGATAAAATGCACCATTTCGTTAATGCAATTGGTATTGAATACCGCAATCAGATTATCGCCTGCACCTGTTCCCCGAAGAATACCTCCGCCCAAAGCATAAATATTTTTCAAAACAATCGAAAATTCGATACCCTGCATATCGGCGCATGTCCGCACCTTGACATAATCGGTGGAAAAAATCCGGGCGATATATTCGGCAAATGCCACATTGGAAGAGCCGGAAGTGAGATAAGTGAGTTTTTCGGAGGCAATTTCTTCGGCGTGCGAAGGTCCGCTGATAATGCCAAATCGGTCTATTGAAACACCAAAAACGTCCTGCATATAGGTAGAAACAGGTTTCATCTGTTCGGGAACTATCCCCTTGATTGCAGAAACAACGCTTTTGCCCTCAAAATTTTTCGCCGTCAAAGACGATAAAGTGGAATACAGATATGCCGAAGGCGTTACCAAAATCAATATATCGGCTCTCGACACAATTTTTTTCAAATTGGTAGAAATGCGTATCTTCTTATTGTTGAAGATCACCGAACTCAAATAGAGCGGATTACGTCCGTTTTTTTTGATGCTTTCTTCTATTTCAGGCTCTCTTACCCACCAATAAACATGCGAAATATTGGCGGAAAGTATTTTCGCAATAGCCGTTGCCCAACTGCCGCCTCCTATAACTGCAATCTTTTTATTTATATGATTCATTCATTGTCCAATTAAAAACAATTGCAAAGATACATCATTTTCACACTTCAAAAGCAATTCGAGGGGTCGGATTGTTTTTTCTTTTTTCGTATCTTTGCAGTTGAAACAACTGTAAATGGTTATTTTTCTTATTATCAACACAATATAATTATGGAAAATTTTATTAATGAAGAAAAACAGGACAAACTTCTCGAAAACGACACGAAAAATTTTATGGAAGAAGAGGAAGAAGAACAGGAACAGGGCGATAAACTGTACGAACATTTTCGTATTGTGGTCGATAAAGGACAGGGATTGTTGCGGATAGATAAATTTTTGCAAAATCTAATCGAAAACACTTCTCGCAGCAAAATCAAACAGGCGGCACAGGCGGGCAATATTCTGGTGAACGGCATACCGGTAATTCAGAATTATAAAGTAAAGCCTTGTGATGATATTTCCATTGTGCTTACTTATCCGCCCCGCGAAATAGAAATTATTCCCGAAGATATTCCTTTGGATATTGTTTATGAAGATGATGATGTTATTCTGATAAATAAAAAAGCGGGAATGGTGGTACACCCCGCATACGGAAATTATACGGGAACACTTGTTAACGCACTGACCTACTACCTGAAAGATATACTTGTTCATGACGACAGAGTAGAAGCTCCCATGCTGGTACACCGTATCGACAAAGATACTTCCGGCATTATGATTGTTGCCAAAACAGAATTGGCACAGGCGAAATTGGCTTCGCAATTTTTCAACCATACGGTCTATCGAAGATATTACGCTCTGGTTTGGGGCGATTTTAAAGAAGATGAAGGAACGATAGAGGGTTTTATCGGAAGAAGTGTCAAAGACAGAAAAGTGATGGACGTTTTTCCCGATGAAAGTCATGGAAAACACGCCGTTACTCATTGGAAAGTGATAGAACGTTTTGGTTATGTAACCTTGGTGGAATGTCGTTTGGAGACCGGAAGAACACATCAAATTCGCGTCCACATGCAACATATCCATCACCCGCTTTTCAACGACGCCACCTATGGCGGAGACCGCATTTTGAAAGGAACGACTTTTACAAAATACAAACAGTTTATCCAAAACTGTTTTTCCTTGCTGCCGCGACAGGCTCTGCATGCGAAAAGTCTGGGATTTATTCACCCCGCAACAGGGAAAGAACTACTGTTCGACTCCAACCTCCCCGAAGACATGCAAACCGTCCTCGACAAATGGAGGAATTATGCCATTCATAAAGCCTGCGAAGAAGAAACAGAGATTATTTACGATATTTCCAACCGGGAACGGAAACATTTGGAAAACGAAGTTTCCGGCGATGAAAAATGATGTTTCGGACAGGATCGAGAGCCGGCGCTGTTTCAAACCGTAAAGCAACACGGCAATACATTCATTGCGTGCGGATTACGTTGTTTTGAGTTCGCAAGTTTACGAGTTTACGAGTTTACGAGTTCGCATTATTCGTTATTTGGAGCGAATGCAGAACATTATATTTCGACGATGCTTTTATATTTCAGACTGCACAGGTAGCCCAATTTATATAAATTGAAAAGCGTAAGATTGGGATGCCGACTGTTGAAATTTTTCAACATAATATTTTTAAACAACTTGTATTTCAAGAAGAAAACCGAAGTTATGTGCATTTTTTCCAAATACATATAATACCGAAGCAGGCGAATGTCTCGAATCAATTTCTCTCTGTCGGGATATTGTTCCATCAGTATTTTCAAATTTTCCACCCCTTGACGTGTTTTTTCCAAATAGACTTCATTTGTGTCTATCCCTGTGTGATACAGCGGATTGTCGATATGTGTGATGGAATAATCATTTTTCAACAACTCCAAACCAAACAAAGTGTCTTCGTGTCCGTAATTACGCAACAGTTCGTTGAAACGAATAGACAAAAACAACTCTTTCGCTATCAGGAAATTAAAGGTTGAAAAACGAGAATTTGGCGATTTTTCCCTCTCCGAAGCCGTTTTTGCTTCGCAACGTGTTCCGTAAACCCAGCGCAGATAAGAATCTCGATTGGGTTTTTGATTTTTGTAAGACGTACCTCCGCACACAACCACATCTTTCCCTTTGCAGTATGGCAGATAGCGGGCAATATACAATTCATCAACCGGTTCGGAATCGCAATCCATAAACAGCAGATAATCGTATTTTGCCTGACTTGCCAAAAAATTTCGGGCAATGGAACGCCCCGCTTTTGTGGGAAGTTCAAACAGGGTGCTGTTGGGAAAATCGCGTAATACCACATTTTCACGCTGACTGTTTTCATCGGAATTATCGTCTAAAAGCAATATCTCAAAAGGAATATTTGCCTGTGTCGCCTGTTGAGAGAGTTCTTGCACCAAGCCGACCGCATTGTAATTGTATACAGGAATTAATATGGATAACATTATTCTATAACTTTACCGTCGCATATTTGTAATACCCGTGAAGGTATTTGGTTGATAATCAGAAAATCGTGTGTTGCTATGAGAACAGAAGTTCCCTCTTCGGCAATCTGTTTGAGCAGATAAAAAATATCATACGAAGATTCGGGGTCAAGGTTTCCGGTAGGCTCGTCTGCCAAAATCAGTTCCGGTTTGTTGATCAAAGCTCTTGCAATACATACTCGCTGCTGCTCGCCGCCCGAAAGTTGATGCGGCATTTTGTGTCCTTTGGTCTTCAAACTGACCATCGTCAAGACTTCTTCGATACGTTCATCTCGCTTCCTTTTATCTTTCCAGCCTGTAACTTTGGTGATAAATTTAAGATTTTCGTACACGTTTCTGTCTTGCAACAATTGGTAATCCTGAAAAACAATGCCCAATTTTCGACGCAGACGTTGGATGTTTTTCGTGCTGATTTTATTCATGGAATAACCCGCCACCGTTACTTCGCCCGACGACGGCTGAACATCTCCGTACATCAATTTGAGGAGGTTGCTTTTTCCCGAACCTGTTTTGCCCACAATATACACAAACTCTCCTCTGTCTATCGTAAAAGACACATCGGAGAGGATAAGTATTTTTTGCTGAAAAATATCCACCTGTTTCAAACGAATAACAGGTTCTTTTGCTTCATTTTC
>JAIRTU010000239.1 GCA_031254735.1 Bacteroidales bacterium
CAATAGAAGGAACAATATGAGGTCAATATTCGATTTGACTATCAAGAGAATGGTTAAAAATGAACCTATAAGAATGAAACACAATGATTAACACAAGCGACCTAAACGCCTATACCAATAAATTAAATTTTAACAAGTGAAAAAAGTTATCAACAATGAAGTTTTCAACACTTTTTTTGTCAACCTTATTTATGAAAGGACAAGTGGTAAATGATTAGTGATAACCGGTTAGTGATTAGTTCTGCTCCGGCGTTGTGTCAATGCGGCATTAATAACTTATCACTAACAACTAACCACTGCAAAAAATCCCCCGCAGGGAAAATATTATAGTGGTAAATGATTAGTGATAAGTGATTAATGACACTATTGTCCAACCTTTGATTTTTGAGATTAATGAGATTTTCGGAAGTGCGTCATTAACCGGTAACAATTGACAACTAACCACTATTCAAATTTTACCGTGTCGTAGCGTGCGTGGTATCCCGACCAAATGCCTGTAACATTCTCGCCCTCAATGTTGGTGGTGTACGTTCCCGGAGTGAGAAAAGGCGTCATTCCCATAGACATATCGGTCTGCAAGGGAAACCAATACTCTTGCGTGGCTTTGTCGGTGAGGGTAGATTTGACAAAGATAATGTCCCCCCTGCGAAACGTGGAACGATAATAGTCTTCGCGTTGCTGTTGCGTCATGTTTGGCATGGAAATATTGCTTATCGGGCTGCGAAGCATTTCGTAAGAGCCTGTAAGTCCGTTGAAAGTCAGGTCGTCGAAAGTGCCTGTGAGTATTTGGGAATAGGTGACGTCGATATCTTTGAGTTTCAAAAAGAAACGATAACAGTCGTATGTCTCTGCGGGGTCGTGGAAATAAATTCGCAAGATGCCTGCCGTATCTACGTCAAAAGGCTTTTTCAGGACAAAAGAATCCACCTGAACGGTGTGGGTGGGAATATTGGTCTGAGCAGTATATATCTTTCCGGCAGATTCCACATAGAGCGTGTAGGTGTGTCCGGGAACACCTTTTATTTGTTTTCCGACGTAAAGAAGCGGTTTCTGCTGCAATATTCCCAACACTCCGAAAACATGTTCGAGGCTGTGGGCGCGTTGCAACTGCTCGGTATTGCCCATGTCGTCGCTTACGCGGACAATGGCAGTGGTGTCTACCGAAGATAAAATGGCGTTTATGTCGATGGTGGAATAATAAGAAAGCGAATTGGAAACCACCACTGTCGGGTATTGGTTGTTTTCGATCCAGCCCTCAATCACTTTCACGTTTTCGCTGTGCGGCAACGTGATGGAGACCGGCGTTTCGCAACCGTTCAAAAGCAACATGCCGAGGACGAGAAAGCAGAAAAGTTTTGTTGTTTTCATTTTAATTTATTTAATTTTAAAATTCCAAGAGATAGAAGGTATTATCGGAAACAACGACATCTGATACGCCGTGTTGGAAATAGCCATCTGCTGCCCGTTAGCCGCCGTTCCAATGGAGATGAAGAAAGGATTTTTCCGATTATACGCATTATAAACCGAAAAACCAAGCGAGTGTTCAAACCGTTCGGTTTTTCGGATACACCAATTCACCGAAATATCCATTCGATGATAAGGCGACACCCGGTAAGCGTTTTTGTCGCTGTATTTGGTAACAAGATTATATCCGATAAAATAAAACCCCACAGGGACAGTCATGGTGTTGCCGGTGGCGTATACCCAAACAATAGAAGTGGAAAGATTGGGCAAAATGTCGTAAGAAAGCGTAATGGAGACGTCGTGCCGCCGATCGTGTTTGGCAGGAAATTCTTTTCCGTTGTTGAGTTCGGGGAAAATTCTGTTTGTCCACGACAGCGTATAGCCTATCCATCCGGTGAGCTTTCCGTAGGTTTTATTCACAAGAAATTCTATTCCATACGAATAACCGTCTCCCTGCGTGTATTGTTTTTCCAAATATTTGGCGGCTTCGGTGATAGGAGAATAGCCTTCTTTGTATTCGGTGAGATTTTTCATATCTTTATAATAAAGTTCCACCGACAATTCGTACATGTCTTTCTTCAAATTTTTGTACACCCCTATCGCATATTGATTGCCGATTTGAGGTTTTGCCCCTGTCGTACTCGGCAGCCACATATCGGTAGGCAACGAAATACTCGACATCGCCACCTGATGCAGATACTGATAGTTGTGCATATAAGATACCTTTAAAGATAATGTTTGATCAATAGAAAAACGAAGAGACGCTCTGGGTTCTAATCCCCCATAATTTTGCACCCTGTCTCCCCTTTTATAAATAACAGAATCGGCAATCCGCCCAAATTCATCGGAATGATACATTGTATATCTTCCCGTATGTTCAAAATAAGACGCCCGCAAACCGAGACTTAAACGAATATACGGATTTACATCTATCTCATCATTTATATATATCGCCGCTTCGTGAGCATTATACATGGCAGGCGCGGGAATTTCTAACGGTGTGGTAGCCTGTGCCGAATAGGTGTTTGGTTTTATCTGATGAAACGTGTAAGTAACCCCTGTTTTGAGAATGTTTCCCGGCATTGGAATGCAGGTCAACTCGGTTTTGGCGGTATAATCTCTAATTCCCGAATAGATATTGAGGGCGTAAACGTCCATTTCTATCTTGGTGTTGAATTGATAATCGCTAAACATCAGCGAAGTATTGAGAAACAGTTTGCTGTTGATATTGTAATTCCACCGAAACGAAGCGGAAGAATTTTGCCATGAGAAATCGGCAAACATATTCGCTCCCTCACTTTTAAATCCATACGCATCTTTGCCGTGATACGCACTTAAATAAAGGTGATGATTGTCGTTTATTCGCCAATTTACTTTTGCGTTCAAGTCATAAAAATACAGTTTCAATCCTCTTGCGGGAGAATCTTTTCTCAAAAAAGGCTGAATGAGTGCATCGATATATGTCCTTCGAGCGGTCAGCAGGAAAGAGGCTTTGTTTTTGACAATGGGACCTTGCACATTCAGGCGGGCAAAAATCAGTCCGATACCGCCTTCGGCTTCGTATTTTTTGATGTTACCTTCTTTCATGGCGACGCTCAGCACCGAAGCCAACCGTCCGCCGTAATTGGCAGGCATGCCCGCCGTAATCATCTCCGCCGAACGAATAGCATCGGAGTTGAAAATAGAAAAGAACCCAAACAGATGTCCTGCGTTGTAGATAACGGCATCGTCCAACAAAACCAAATTTTGGTCTATTCCACCGCCTCTCACATAATACCCGGAACTGCCTTCGCCGCCGCTCTGTATGCCGGGCAAGAGTTGAAAGGTCTTTATCAAGTCGGGTTCGCCAAAGAACGAAGGGATTTTTTTGACAGCCTCTATCCGCAGTTCCGTAGTCCCCATATTGGTCGAACTCACGTTTTCATCTCCGCGAGCAGCGGTAACAACTACTTCGCTCATTTGATAGGAAAGCGGTTTCAGCTCTATATTTATTCGTTTGTTTTCGTGCAGGGCGATGGTATCCGAATATTTTTCGTATCCGACAAAAGACACTTCAAAAGTATAAACGCCTGCGGGGACAGTCAACGAGTAGAAACCGTAGGTGTTGGCAGTAGTTCCTTTGAGGTTTTCTTTGGTGTAGACGGTAGCGCCGGCGAGGGCTTCGCCATTCGATACGTCTTTCACGTAGCCGCTGATAGTATAATTCTGCTGCCCAACCACAACAAATAAAAGTGAAAAGAAAAAAAGAAAAGATACTGTCTTTTTTGTCATTCGGAAAATGTTTTTAAGAGTAACGGAGATATTT
>JAIRTU010000245.1 GCA_031254735.1 Bacteroidales bacterium
GTTTCCAATGCTTTGGCTTCCGACTTCAACAGGGTGGTTTTCGCTTTCAGTTCTTCTGCTTCCGCAATTTTCTTTTCTTTGAAAAAAACACCTATTTCTTTGGCAATCCTGTTTTGTTCAGCCAAATTATCGTCCAAATGTTTTTGTGTTTCTCGGCGAAGCACATCTTTTTTGATGATTTCTTCCACCAACATTCTCGCATCGAAGTTTTTTATCTTCAACCGTTCGATTACAGTATCCTGATTTTCACGCAAATAGTTTAGTTGTATCATGCTTAATAATTTTTGGCAAAAGTAACATTTTTATTCTTTCGATTGTTGATTTTTGTTTTTACGATGTTATTTGCAATTTGATTTTTCCAATAATCAATTACCCCAAACGACAACGCATAATCAACCATTGATCAAAAAATCATCTCACATAAAAATCCAGGAGCTTTTTATCTTCTAAATATGCTTCCAAATGATTGTTGATGTTTACTTTTCCTACTCCCGAAGGCGTGCCTGTAAATATCAAGTCGCCTGTTTTCAACGTCATAAATCGAGAAACATGACTGATGATTTCATCAACCGAAAAAAGCATATTCGACGTATTTCCCTGTTGGACTTTCTTACCGTCGAGGAGCAAATGAAAATTCAAAGATTGAACGGAAACAAAATCCGACACAGGCACAAACGAACTCACAACTGCCGAATAATCAAATCCTTTGGCTGTTTCCCAAGGTTCGCCTTTTTCGATGCACTGTTTTTGCAGGTCTCTTGCCGTAAAATCGATCCCCAATCCTATTTCGTTGTAATAAGTATGGGCAAAACGAGAATGAATACATTTCCCTACTTTGTTTATTCGGACAACCATTTCTAATTCATATTGAACATCTTGCGAAAAATCAGGAAGGAAAAACGGTCGATTTTTTACCAACAAAGCCGTTTCGGGTTTTAGAAAAAACAGCGGCTTTTCCGGCACGGAATGATTACATTCTTTTATATGATCGCTGTAATTGAGCCCGATACAGATTATTTTCATAAAAATAAAATTAAAAAAAAGTCGGTAATTTTTACCGACCCTAAAAAGAAATGTAACAATTAAGCATCAATATTGGCATAACGAGCATTTTTCTCGATAAACTCCCGACGCGGAGGAACTTCATCACCCATCAACATCGAGAACACATAATCTGCCTCTATCGCATTGTCGATAGTAACCTGACGCAATGTTCGGTGTTGAGGGTCCATGGTTGTTGACCATAATTGCTCGTCGTTCATCTCACCAAGACCTTTATATCGCTGCACATGAACGCCTTTGTCTTTCCCCTGTTCTTCCAGCGATTTCAAAATAGCGATGCGTTCTTCTTCCGTCCAGCAATACGTTTCTTCTTTTCCTTTTTTCACCAAATACAGAGGAGGCGTTGCGATGTAGATATATCCCAATTCTATCAATTCACGCATGTGGCGAAAGAAAAAAGTAAGCAACAAAGTCGCAATATGGCTTCCGTCCACATCGGCATCGGTCATAATAACTACTTTGTGATAACGCAACTTCTCGATATTCAAGGCTTTGGGGTCGTCTTCCGTGCCTATGGTTACGCCCAATGCGGTATACATATTTTTTATTTCATCGCTTTCCAAAATACGATGTTGCATGGCTTTTTCTACATTTAATATTTTTCCTCGCAAAGGCAAAATAGCCTGTGTACGGTTGTCTCGACCCTGTTTGGCAGTGCCGCCCGCCGAATCTCCCTCGACAAGAAACAGTTCGCATTTAGAAGCATCTTTGTCGGAACAGTCTGCCAATTTTCCCGGCAATCCCGAACCGCCCAAAACACTTTTCCGCTGTACCAAATCTCTTGCCTTACGTGCCGCATGACGAGCCGTTGCCGCCAAAACCACCTTATCGACTATCATTTTGGCTTCTTTTGGATTCTCTTCCAGATAATACGAAAGCATTTCACTTACAAGCTGACTGACAACACTTTCCACCTCGCTGTTGCCGAGTTTGGTTTTTGTCTGTCCTTCAAACTGCGGCTCTTGAACTTTTACGGAGATAATTGCCGTTAAGCCTTCGCGAAAATCTTCGGGAGAAATGTCAAATTTCAATTTGGCAAACAAACCTGCTTTTTCTGCGTAATTTTTCAGTGTGCGGGTTAGCCCTCTGCGAAAACCCGTCAAATGCGTTCCGCCCTCTATCGTGTTGATATTGTTGACGTAAGAATGCAAATTTTCCGAAAAAGAATTGTTGTACTGCATAACAATTTCCATTGGGATTTCGTTTTTTTCGCCTTCCATATAAATAGGATTTGCCATTAACTTTTCCCGATTTCCATCTAAATAATTGATAAAATCAATCAAGCCTTTTTCGGAATAAAACACATTGAAAGCCTGCTCTTCTCCTTCGGGAACTTCGCGTAAATCTTTCAGCGAGAGATGAATACCTTTATTCAAAAAAGCCAATTCCCGCAACCGCGTTGCAAGGGTGGAATATTTATATACTGTTGTGTCGAAAATACTGTCGTCGGGCGTAAAATAGGTAAATGTTCCTGTCTTAGCAGATTCTCCAACCATTTTTACCGGATACTGAGGAACACCGTATTGATATTCTTGCATAAAATGCTTTCCTTCACGAAAAACCTCCACCCGCACATATTTCGACAACGCATTCACACAGGAAACACCCACGCCGTGCAATCCTCCGGAAACTTTGTAAGAACCTTTGTCAAACTTTCCGCCTGCATGCAACACCGTCATAACCACTTCCAAGGCAGAACGTTGTTCTTTCTCGTGCATATCGGTAGGAATTCCGCGTCCGTCATCCAACACGCTGATAGAATTGTCGGGGTGTATGGTTACTTCTATGTTTTTACAATAGCCTGCCAAAGCCTCATCTATCGAATTGTCTACCACTTCGTATACCAAATGATGCAACCCTCGTTCGCCTACATCGCCAATATACATCGCCGGACGCTTACGAACGGCTTCCAAACCTTCCAACACTTGAATGTTGCTGGCGGTATAATCGTGTCTTCCTGTGTTTTTTTCGTCTTCTAATTCGCTCATAATTAACTATT
>JAIRTU010000258.1 GCA_031254735.1 Bacteroidales bacterium
AAAAAAACAGGGAAATTCGTCAAAAACCAAAAAATTTATGTACATTCGCATATCTAAAATCCGAAGATGAGAACAGACAATAATTATTTCATATACAATGCATTTGTTGTTAACGAAGGACGAATATTTCAGGGAGATGTGCTGATTCGGGACGGAAAAATTTCTAAAATCCTAAAATCGCATGCTCCTGTTGAAGATTTGTTGATGGACGACAACACCCTGTTTGTTGACGCAACAGGGAAATATCTTTTGCCCGGAGTGATAGATGCACATGTGCATTTTCGTCAGCCGGGGCTTACGCATAAAGGCGATATGTACTCCGAAAGTCGTGCTGCCGCAGCCGGCGGAATTACATCGGTGATGGATATGCCGAATGTGAATCCGCAAACCACTTCTGTCAATTGCGCGGAAGAAAAATTTGCAATGGCAAAAAACAGCATGTTTACCAATTATTCGTTCTACATTGGGGCAAGCAATCATAATTGGGAAGAAATAAAAAAGATAGACACTTCCCGCATTTGCGGAATAAAACTCTTTATGGGTTCGTCAACCGGTGATATGTTGATGTCGGACGAAACGGTTTTGGAAAAATTGTTTCAGGTAAAAAATATCCCGATTGCCGTTCACAGCGAAACCGAATCGATTATCTTGCACAATCTTCAAAAAGCAAAAGAAAAATACGGCGAAGATATTCCCATCGCTCAACACGAATATATCCGCAGCGAAGAAGCCTGTTTTTCGGCAACGGAAAAAGCAGTGAAATTGGCTCGCCGGCACGGAACATCGTTGCATGTCTTGCACATAAGCACTGCCAAAGAATTATCTTTGTTCTCGGACGAATTTCCGAACATAACCTCCGAAGTATGTGCAGCGTATCTTTATTTTGACCATAACGATTATCCGCGTTTGGGAACAAAAATCAAATGCAATCCGTCCATCAAAACCACGCAAGACAGAGAGGCTTTGTTGGAAGCCGTCATATCGGGAAAGATTTCCGCTATCGGTTCTGATCACGCACCTCACACGTTGGAAGAAAAACAAAACACCTACCTCAAAGCGCCGTCGGGAATCCCTATGGTGCAGCATACGTTGGGTTTGATGCTCGAATTTTATAAACAGGACAAAATAAAACTGCAACAGATAGTCGAATTGATGTGTCATGCACCCGCCCGCATTTTCAACATCAAAGAAAGAGGATTTATAAGAGAAGGATATTTTGCCGATTTGGTATTAATTGATATGGAAAAAAATACGAATATCAACTCCGATACCGTTATGTACAAGTGTAAATGGTCTCCTTTTGAAAACATGCAGTTACATACGTACATAGAAAAAACATTTGTCAACGGACAGTTAACTTTTAACAGCGGTACATTCAATCTTCCGGCAGGAATGCCTTTGGAATTTGGCAGAAAGGAAATTTCTTTATGAAGACACGCTCATTCTTAATGATTTTGTTCTGCTGTTTATCTTTGTTTTCTTGCAAAAACACCAAACAATCGCCTCCCGCAAATATACTCCCGAAAGCAACCGTTGAAGACATTTTGTTGGAAATGTGTTTGATCGACGGCGAAATGAAAGTCCTCATTTTCAATTATCCCATTGAGGAGTTAAAAATTTTTATGAACGTAAGAATGGAACAGTTATTCACACAATATCACACCGATTACAATCAGTTCACAGAAAGTTATACGTATTATATGTCGGATATAAAGACGTCTAAACAAATGTTGGAAGATGTAACCAATCGGCTTATCAAACGTCAAACCGAAGAAATCGGCAATCCAAACACAGAGAAATCAGATAATTAATATTTAAAAATATATTTTATGCGAAAAATACAAATGGTTGATTTGAAACAACAATATCAACAGATAAAAACAGAAATAGACAATGCCATAGCAAATGTGCTTGACAGCTGTGCTTTTATAAATGGACCGGCGGTAAAACAATTTCAGGGAGATTTAGAGAAGTATTTAGACGTTCGTCATGTAATTCCCTGTGCCAACGGCACTGACGCTCTTCAAGTGGCGTTAATGGCGTTGGATTTGAAACCGGGCGACGAGGTCATCACAAGTACATTTACATTTATTGCGACAGCCGAAGTAATTGCATTATTAGGGCTGACGCCTGTTTTGGCAGATGTTTGTTCGGATACATTCAACATGGACATACATGCTGTCGAAAAGGCAATTACACCCAAAACAAAAGCTATTATCCCTGTGCATTTGTTCGGACAGTGTGCCGATATGGAAGCGATATTGTCCATCGCCGCAAAACACAATCTGTATGTGGTGGAAGACAATTGTCAAGCCATAGGATCGGATTATCTGTTTAAAGACGGAACAAAGAAAAAAGCAGGAACAATAGGCACAGTGGGGTGTACTTCGTTTTTTCCTTCCAAAAACTTAGGCTGTTATGGCGACGGAGGGGCTATCTTCACCAATCAGGACGAGTTGGCACACAAAATGAGAGGCATCGTCAATCATGGTATGTTTACTCGCTATTATCACGATTTGGTAGGCGTAAATTCGCGTTTAGACAGCATTCAAGCTGCCATATTGAGCGTTAAACTCAAAAACTTGGACACGTATATTCAACAAAGACAAAAAGCCGCCGCATATTATTCTCAGGCTTTTGCTTCCATAGAAAACGTTCGCGTTCCGCAGACAGCGTCATTCAGCAGCCATGTTTTTCATCAGTATACGCTTGTGGTCGAAAACATCGACAGAGATAAATTAATTCAGTATATGTCGGAAAAAGAGATTCCGGTTATGATATATTATCCTGTTCCGTTGCATTTGCAATAAGCCTACCGCAACCCTCGATACAAAGAAAACGATTTTCCGGTTAGTGAACATTTGGCGGCTCATGTTATTTCGCTGCCCATGCACACCGAATTGGACAATGAACAATTGGAATACATCACCTCTCATTTGATACAGGCAATAAAAACAGCAAAAATTAAATGAGAAACAGACAGTGAGGAAAGACGCTTCTGCAACGAACAATAAGCGTTTGTGTGATTGATGCGATTATTTAATCACGGATTAAATTTTTGCAATTGACTGATTATGACGTAATCACAAAATCACATGCAATAAAATCGCCTCTTCATTCGTCTTATTTAGATCGGGGGATCGGAAATGGAGGTTAGAACGAAACGATGAAAGGTTAATGTGATATAACCCGCATAAAAAAGGTGCCGATTGGCACCTTTTAAAATTAATTACTAACATCAAATTGAAAATTTTATCTAAATATCGTTACCGAACCGTTCAATACATGCGGACTGCCGTCTTCTAACGAAGAGCGGGTATAGAGTATCCAATAGTAAACGCCGGCAGTTACAGGATTTCCTTGCGAATTGGTTCCGTCCCACCAAAAATCGTCATCACCGTAATTCGGACAAGTTCCTTCTTTGGAGTTGTCTTCACAGCTGTTTCTCCATATACGCATCCCCCACTTGTCGTATATTTCCATTTTAAGTTCGGCAAAAGTTCCTTTTTCGGTTAGAGGACGAAATACCGATTTTCCACCATCGGCGGCGACAGCATCCGGAGTAAATATGTTGCCGAAATAGATTTCGTCAGCCACTGTTATCCGTTCTCTGATGGTGTCGAAACATCCGTATTCGTCTATGATGGTCAGCAAGACAAAGCGTTCGCCGGATATGCTGTAGGCATGTGTTGCCGTGGAGGTATTCAGCGTATCGATGCCGGAATTGTCATCGTAATCCCAAACCCATTTGGTGATTATTCCGTCTCCCTGTGTAGAAGAATTTGCATCGAATGTAAATAATTCTTCTACCTGACCGTGTTGAGGATTAGCCACAAAATGAGCCACAGGCGAAACAAAAGCGTTCACGTTGATTACATCTTGATAATCTTGCACACAGCCGGCAGTGTCGGAAATGAAAAACATTCGCAGGGTGTAGGCGTAATTGCCCGATTCTGTAAATTCGCGTTCCAACCAGTTGGTATCTTTCCCTCTCACATAGGATGCATCGTCAAATATCCACTCATACTGTATAATCCGCGATTTATCAACATCTGTAAGAGAATCTGCAATGAAACGCACTTTCAGTCCGTCGCAAGCATCTGCGGTATCGGGAGAGAGATCAACTGTAGGAAATTCCAGTACTTCTATGATTTTGGAACGATTTCCCGAACAGCTGGTTCCCTTATCTATTTTTAAAGTTACGTTGTATTTTCCCGGTGCGACAAACTGTGTTGTGGCTTCGTTATAGGTATAGACGGTATCTCCATTATCAAACGTCCACATGGCGTCTGCATTGCTTGGCGGGGTTATGACAGTGGTATTTTTAAAGGTAACCGGATTGTCCGGGCAATACAATGGTTCTGTATCGAAATCTGTTCGTATACGAACCGCAAAAATGGTATCTTCATTGCTAAGCCGTACTGCACACAATTCTTCTTTCCCATTAACAAATACTGTTTTATACAACGTATAATAAGGATAATATTCACCGGCAGGATACGTGGCAAATCCCGGGTGGAATGACCCGACTCCTACCACTCTTGAACCGGTTTGCGCCCCACTTGTGTTAATAACAATGGAATCGGGAACATAGTTCGGGTAAAGGGTTGCATCGGGAGTATGAAATGTAAATTGAACGTTTATCGGAGCGCATGTGTCTGTAGGAGAATAAGATACAGATCCGCGAGGTCCTGCAATATCTACAAACGATGGATAAATTGCACTGTCCGAACAGTTATTCTCATCTGTTGCAATCAAGATTACATCGTATTTACCGGCGTCTATATACCCATGAGTGGGATGTTTATACGTACTGTCTGAGGGAGACCCCGACAGTGTTGATGTAATACCTGTATCGCCAAAATGCCATTTTAACGTTCTTATCAATCCATCAGATTCATCGCTGAATTTTATACTTCGTCCCAATATTCCAAATTCGTCTTGCGGACAGGGGAATACATGCTGTTCGGCGGTAAACTTGGCTATAGGACGTGTTACTGTAACCGTATCTTCATATTCGGCAAAGCAACCTTTGGATATACCGATGGCATCCACTATGGTTACTGTCAATTTAACAGCCACTTTATTTACAAGATTGGGAAGATTATATACATGATAGCCATCACCGTCTCTGGGTCTGTTCACGTTTCCGTAACGTATGGTATGCGGTGTTCCATCGCCCCAATCCCATTCATATTTCAGACGTGTGGTTGAATTATTGGCTTGGGGTGATACACCTGAACTATGTTCAAAGAGCGTTAATACATTATTACAAATACCGCCAAAACTATTTGGATCGTCACAGGGATTTTTAAACTGTGCAATCACCTCGTTGAATAATGCCTGATCTTCAAATACACTGTCTGAGGTACATCCATATTCGTTGGTTATATTCAGATACAGACTGTACAACAAGGGAGTAGTAGTATTTTGCAAGGTAGGATCTTTTACCGTATCTGAGGCAATAATATTAGTAAAGGGAGGAAATTTCTGCCGCGTTAATCCCCATTCCCATCTATCATTTTTCGTGTTGGTAAACGGAGGAAGAGCGTATGAATTGTCTCGCAAATATAAAAATCCGCCACTATTGATACAAACCGTGTCTTTGCTGTTGTTGAACGTAATGCTGTCGGTGCTTGAAAGAAAATCGGGGAAACTGCGCGGATGAACATCAAACTCCAAAGTATCTGTTCGTTCACAGCCGAAGATACAAGTATCTATCAATACCACTCGGTATCTGTTGGTCTGCCTAAATTTGACGGTAGAACCCTTTCCTGCTATGGGCCACGGGGTATAATTCTTTATAGGATGCATTTGCCCAATGGGAAAATCGGATTGATTAGGCACGTCTGCCTTGTCAAATTTAAAGCCCCAACCCATTATACCGACATTACATTCGGTTGAATCGAAAAATACAACACTGTCTCGCTGACAAATATTGGGTTGACTCACCGTGAAATTCATCTTGGCATAAGATATATGCATCTTTTGTTCTGCCACATGCTGACAATATCCACAGATATTACCCCAAGG
>JAIRTU010000059.1 GCA_031254735.1 Bacteroidales bacterium
ATTCTTTTTCTGGAACAAAAAGGATACCACATCTTAACCGTAAAAAGCGGAAACGAGGCAATAGAAGAACTCTCTAATCATTTGGTTGACATTGTTTTTCTGGACGAGAACATGCCGGGGTTGTCGGGGTTGGAAACGGTTTCTCAAATCAAAACGCAATATTCGTCCATTCCTATTGTTATGATTACCAAAAGCGAGGAAGAACACATTATGGACGATGCAATAGGCTCGAACATAAGCGATTATCTGATAAAGCCTGTCAATCCGCATCAAATATTGCACTGCTTGAAAAAACTGACGGAAAATCGGAGACTTACAACCGCAAAAGTGTCGTCCGATTATCAGCAATCTTTCCGTTCCATAAGCATGAGGTTGATGGACAACATGGATCATGCTCAATGGATAAACATGTATAAAGAGTTGACATTTTGGGATATGAGTTTGAGCGAAAACGACGATTCGGGGTTGAAAGAAGTCTTTTCTTCACAAAAGGAAGAAGCTAATTTGTTGTTCAGCAAATTTATCTCCAAAAATTATATCGATTGGCTCAACGGAAGAACCAACAACAAGCCCCTGATGTCGCATACTATCCTCAAAGAGCGTATTTTTTCGGGGTTAAGCAGCGAAAGACCCACCTATTTGATACTTATCGACAATCTTCGGTACGACCAATGGAAGGCAATCCAACCGGTGATAAATGAATATTTTCGCATCGAAAAAGACGAACTCTATTACTCCATTCTGCCCACGGCAACGCAATATGCACGCAATTCGCTGTTTGCGGGATTGTTGCCCGGCGAAATTGAAAAGAAATATCCGCATTTTTGGGTCAATGAAACCGAAGAAGGCAATAAAAACGATTTTGAAAACAAACTGCTCGACGAATATCTGAGACGTTACGGAATAAATATAAAACATTCCTACTCCAAAGTTCTGAATATGGATTTTGCAAGAAAAGTAAACGATAATCTTTCCCACACATTCAGAACCGCGTTGAATGTGGTTATTTACAATTTCGTGGATATGCTTTCGCACGCCCATACCGATGTGGGAATAGTGCGTGAACTTGCCGACAACGAAGTGTCGTATCGCTCGGTTACTTTGTCGTGGTTTGAACATTCGCAATTGCTGGAAATGCTTAAAATTTTGGCAGAAAGAGACGTGCGTGTTTTCATCACAACCGATCACGGCTCTATCAGAATTGAAACCCCGGTGAAAATTCTCGGCGACAAAGAAACCAATACCAACCTTCGGTACAAAGTCGGCAAAAACCTCAACTACGACAGTAAAGAGGTCTTTACGGTGAACAATCCGCAAGATATATTTCTTCCGCGACTGAATGTCAGTTCAAAATATGTGTTTGCCTGCAATGACAATTTCTTTGTCTATCCCAACAATTACAATCATTATGTCAATTACTACAAAGACACTTTTCAGCACGGAGGCATTTCTATGGAAGAAATTCTTATTCCGTTTATAAGTTTAACCTCGAAATAAGCGAATTACAGGCGGGAAGATATTCTTTTTTGTGCCAATTCTTCTGCCCGAACAGAGAAAAACTCGTTGGAAAGGCACAACGAAAGATGAACAAAAACGGGAATGGCAATGCTGTGTGTTTTGAGTGCCAAAATGCAAAGAGCAGGACCCAAAAGCAGACAACCCAACACTTCTTTTCCGCCTTTGGGAATATGCACGAAAGCATAAAGGAAAACATTGAAAACGATAGAGATAATATATCCGACTTCTTCCACCGTTCCAAAAAGCAAAATGCCTCGAAACATAAATTCATAAGCGATAATGTACAATGCCCACGTGGAATAAGTGGTTATTTTGTGCGGCAATGTCCATTGATTTATTTTAAATTGGGGGTAATGGCTCGATTTGCTGTTGCGTACATTCACATACGCCACAATAACAAAAAATCCTCCCAAGACAACACTCCAACCGATAATTTCGGAGACATGTTGCGGCGGTATTTCCAAAAAGTCAAATTCTACACCGTAGCCGTTGCAAAAAATCAAATAAGCAAATATGCCGAACAAAACAAAGCCTGTCAGTCGGAAGAATACGGAATGAAAGACGGTAGGATTGGTATCCGCACCAAATTTGGCATAGATATAATCGTATATTTTACTATACGCCAAAATATAATACAGTCCATACAAAAGGACAACAATTCCTGCTACAAAAGCTGCTGATAAATAATACTCAAATACCATAATTTTTCTCCGGCTGCAAAGATAACACTTTTTTTCAAATGAATGTTTAGCCGTCTGTACGGTGATTCTCGTCAGACTTCTTTCGGGTAGCACAGGAAATATTTACTGACATTTTCGGAGAGTGTGCGGTGGTTGAGGTGGTCGGAGAGTTCTTCCATAGGGAATAATTTTCCGCATTTATCCAAAATTTGAATGGATTCCACCTGTACATTATAGGCTCTGTTCTCCATTTTTCCGCTGATTACAAAATAATTGCATTCTTCTTCCGTGAAATGATAATG
>JAIRTU010000098.1 GCA_031254735.1 Bacteroidales bacterium
AAGAACTCGCCGATTTTCAACTCTACCGCTACCAGACACTGCAATTGCCTGTGATATAACAATAAATCAATGAAATACTCTTTGTCGGCAACTTCAATGCGAAACTGATTACCCACAAAAGTGAAAAATCCACCCAATTCGAGCAAAAAACGTCGAATGTTATTTACCAAAGTTGTTTCGAGTTCGTTTTCCGAATGTTCATCTGCAAGTCCTAACAAGGAAAAATTGTATTCATCTTTCACTGCCAATACTGCTTGATTTTTAATCTCTTCCGGTAGCGTATCGGTAAAGTTTGTCTGATTGAGCAAATATTTTTCGTAACTTTTATTCTCAATTTGGTGAATGAGAACATTTTTTGTCCAACCGAATTTTCGCGTGGAGCGAATGTAAAATTCTCGTTCAAGATTGTCTTTGCACTTTTTCAAAATGGAAACATGTTTCGACCAACTAATTTCTCGTACCAATGGTACGAGATTTCCAATTGCGTGAGATTCAGTATAAAACTGTGCCATTAACCATAAATTACCTGCCGAAAAACCTGTTGTTCCGGGAAATTCCGCCTGCAATTCACGCGACAAAGCCGACACAATGGACTTGCCTATTTCCCAATACAGATTAATCAGCTGCACATTCACCGCTTTCATCGCTTCATATTGCGACTGCCGAATTTTTTGCTTGATTTCCGCAATAAATTTGGTCTGTATGTCAATCATACTGTTCGTGCAGATTTTATCTGCATTTCCTGTTTCTTTTAATAAATCATTCATATCAATCATTTTATTGAATGTAACGTGTTTTTCTTTCAGGGATATTTTGCCTGCTTCATAAAATGTTTTTGACAGGCATCGTAATATCCGGACTACATCGTTGAACTTCCGTGCCCGGAGGTGTAGATAATTACTGTTTTCATTTTAATCTTGTAATATTTTGAGTATCAAGTTGCATTTTTAATATCGGATAATCTTTTCCTTCATCGTCTTTATCTGTTCTCTCATAAACAACAAATCCGCATTTTCTGTAAAATTCTAAAGCGCCCAAGTTTTGTTCATTTACATCAACCATGCTGGCTTTTAATTTCTCTACTGCGTATTGGACAAGCATTTTTCCATACCCTTGTTTCATAATGTCGGGATACAAAAACAGCATTTCTATTTTCCTGCCTACTACGCCAATAAAACCCAGAATCGTATTTTTATTCATTAAACAAAACGTTTGGATAGCGTTAAAATCCATATCGGAAATTATTTTTTTGTAATATGTTATATCTGAATATGCTAAAAATGTATGAGTAGCACAAACAGATTTTTCCCAAACGGCAATTATCTGTTCTTTGTAACTGTCATTGTAGGGTTGAATCACGCAATCTTTTTTTGTTTTCGGGAGTTCCATTGTCATTTCAGGTTTTTCTTAAATTCTACAATTTTCAGCAGGACGGGCAATTGTTCACTTGTGCGAATCTCAAACAACAACGGAAGCAGTCTCCCGATCGGTTTGGCTTGAAACAGCTCCTCTTTTACCGATTCCGGAATATCTAATGCGGCAAAACGTTCCAAATGTTTTTCCGTGAAATAGAACGCCGCTTTGAAAAATCCGTCCCATGCCGACAGCCAAAAGAGGTTTTTCTTTCCCTTCAACACTTTGCAAAGCCAGGAATGGCCGTCTTTGTAATAATTCCATACCAGCGCCAGTTTATGTTCGTCGGTCAGGATTGCGGATAACCGTTCAAAAGCGGGATAGCTTTCCGCAAGAATTTCCTTCAAAACTTCGTTTGAAGGGAATATCGTCTGTTCGTTTAATAAGGGTTTATCCATTTTTGTTTCAATTATTTTTGTTTATCAGGTTTACTACTACTTTCCGTCTGAACTGTGATTCGTTTGATTCATTTGATTTATGTGATAAGATTATTCGGATTCAGACATTTTTTGTTTTCCAGTCTGCTAAATTTCAAACTTGTCTCGCCAAAGTTGATAAGCAAACCTATCTCAAGTTTATACGCTTCCAGATAATTGATCGCCTGTGCATAATTTGCCTTCGTCAATTCCGAGATTGCTTTCAACTCAACAGAAACTGCACCCTCTACAAGAAAATCAACTCGCCGCGTCCCGATGTGTTTATCGCGATAATAAATGGGCATTTCATACTCTCTCACAAAGTGTATTCCTGCTAACTGCATTTCAATTTCCAACGCGCGTTGATAGATGACTTCCTGAAAACCGTTGCCTAACGTTTTATGCACAGTCATTGCACAACCGATAATTTTGGAAGTCAATGCGGAATATTTGTACTGTTCGCTTACCATATTTGCCATATTCTATAAATCATAAAAATCAAAATAATCATATTAAAATCACAGTTCAGACAATTTGCATAACCTTTTATCAGATAATCTTTCAGCACGCGATTTGCCCAAATGCGAAACTGCGTACCGCGTTGAGATTTGACACGATAGCCAACGGAAATGATTACATCAAGATTATAAAAATCTACTTGGTAAACTTTTCCGTCTGTGGCAGTATATGCAAATTTTGCATACACTGCGTTTTTGTCTAATTCACCCTCTTT
>JAIRTU010000101.1 GCA_031254735.1 Bacteroidales bacterium
TTCTTTTCCCATTCCCAAAGGCAAAGCGGGATAGTTGCTGCCGTAGTATTGCCAAACTTTTCGATATTGATCATTACTTTTTCTATTGACAACCCCAATTTTTCCGCCACCGAATCGATAATTCGTTTATTTGCCTGATGAGGAACATACCAATCGATGTTGTTGTTTGTCAGATGATTTCTGTCGCAAATCTCTTTTGTTACTTCATACATGGACATTACGGCATGTTTATAAACCACTTGTCCCTCCTGATACACAAAATGTTCTCCGGCATCAACGGTTTCATGACTTGCCGGCTTGACCGACCCGCCCGCCTTTTGATGAAGATACGCTCTGCCGACGCCATCGGAGTGCAAAACGCAATCCATAACGCCAAACGGTTCCGTTGTCGCCTCGAGCATCACGGCGGCAGCACCGTCGCCAAAGATGGGACAGGTAGCCCGATCGGTATAATCGATGATAGAAGACATTTTCTCGGTGCCTACAACTATCACTTTTTTACAACTCCCCGACTCTATCCACTTGGAAGCACTCGCCAAGGCATATACAAAGCCCGAACAACCGGCATTTATGTCGTAACCAAATCCGTTACGAATATTCAGCTTATCGGCAATGATGTTGGCGGTAGCCGGAAACTGCATATCCGGGGTAACGGTGGCACATAATATAAACTCGACCTCTTCGGGTTTGGTATTGGTTTTTGTCAATAATTTTTCGATGGCTTTTACTGCCAAATCGGAAGAACCTTGATTGGGTTCTTTCGCAATATGCCTTTCCTTAATGCCTATGCGGGTCATTATCCACTCGTCGTTGGTGTTTACCATACGGCTGAGTTCTTCGTTATCTAACACATAATCAGGTAGATAACCCTCTACTCCTGTGATTACTGCATGTATTTTGTTCATAAATTTTCTTTCTATTTCTATAAAAACAATTGGCAAAAATAGTAAATTTGAACGCACGAACTTACTATTTTGTATTTAAAAAATATTTTTATGTGCTATAGTGTAGGTAGTCAGTCAAATAATATTTTCACTATAATTCATAAAAACGAAAATGGGTGTCCACCGATTAGCCCATTTTGCAAAGATACTAAATTTTTCGGAGATATGCAAGTATTTTGCCGTTTTTTTTTGATATTTTTTTTACCCGCAAGAATCGCAAAGTACACAAAAGCCCTTGTCGCTTCGTCCATGCGGCATTATTCACTATCAGTTATTAATCCCAAAATTTCCGGTTCACATTAATTCATCGAAAAAACATTGATTTTTATTGAATTAATGCACGCTATTTTGTTTATTATCTGTGAGTTACGATAGCTGTTTTCTACCGGATGCCATTAGAAAATCAAAAATAATATACTCTCATTATCAACATGTTAGATCTTAATAGACATCTTGGGTTAATTATTCACTATCAGTTATTAATTATTCCCTACTTTTCAGTATCCTGTTTTCAGAATATCGCCACGCAACTCCCGAAATTTCTTGCGGGCTTCTATCACATAAATACTGTCGGGATAATTGGTGAAGAGCTGCTGATAGAGTTCCATTGCCTTGAATGAGTCTTTGAAATGAATATCCTGCAATGTTGCCCGTTCAAAAAGAGCTTCGTCCGCCAAAAGTTCGTTGGGGTAATAGGCTATCAGTTTTTCGTAAAGACTGTCGGCTTGGGTGTATTGCTTTTTAATAAGGGCAATTTGTGCCTTTCGGTACAGAATATCGTCCAGCAAAGCATGATAAACATGCTGTTTTTCTATGGAATCGAACATTGCCCATGCTTCGTCGTAATGATGAATATCCATGAGAAAATCGCCGTGTGCGAACAGTTTAAGCGGAATATCTTCCGATTCTTCGTCTTCGTCTTGATTGTCGGAAATAAGCAGAGAGAAATACATGGCGTCGTTGGCAATCAATTTCGACGTTGCCGCCCGAAGCACGTCCAACTGTGCTTTTGCCCATTCAAATTCGCCGATATGAAACGAAAGTTTTGCATTTTTAAACTTCGCCAAATGCCCGATAGTGTCGTTGGGAAAATCTTTTTCCACCTGCGAATACAACAGCGTAGATTCCCAAACATCGTTTTCCAATTGAAGAATATCTCCCAAATCCAGTTTCAACAGGGCTTTTTCTTTCTTGCCGAGACTGTTGGACGTCAGATTGTCTTCTATCATCTTTTTTGCGGCAGCGATGTTTTGAAGTTGCACCGCTTTCAGCGAAATCCAACGACGATACAGGGCAAAATTCGCATTCTGTATCGGCTTATTTTGAAAATATTCAGTCAAATCGTTATCTGTTTCGGTCAACAGATGTTGTTTGGACGGATATTCAAAAACAGCCTGCGACAGTCGCGTGTTGAGCAACAGCGTATGTGCGTCGTGGTAAAAAATGGTCGTCTCGCCGCGTCCGATAATGTAATTGTAGGCGTCGATAGCCGTGTTGAAATCTTGGTTTCCCGCTGCCACACTTGCCAACTCGAAAATACGTTTTCCGTCTTCGTTGTATCGTTTGTCCATAGCTTTGGCTTGTTTGAGAGCGGCGGCAAAATCTTTTTTCTGCATGGCAAACCAAATCATCAAAGAATTACAGGCTTTGTTGTCAGGATATTTCCCGACAGCTTTTAATGTTTGGGTGCGGATAATCTCGCTGCGCGTATTTCCTTCGTCATTGATGAGCCAATTGGTGAGCCTTGTTTGGACAAAGTTGAGCATGTTTTCGTTTTCCTGCAACATCAACAAATATTCTGTCATGGCGTTGCCGTACTGAGCGCCAACTTCGTAAATAGCAGCGATTTCGGCGGCGTAGGCGGCGGGTTCTTTGCTCAAAGTCCGACCGTGCAGAAAGGTTTTCACCGCATAGGCATTCAACCCATACGACTGAAACGCCTGTGCCAATTCCACTATCATGGGCGAATTGGTCTCAATTGCCGCTATGGAACTCTCATACTGCTTTTTCGACTTGGAAACATCGCCTTGCAACTCGTAAACATTCCCCAAATCCACATTGTATCGCTGAACGTTGGGAATTTGTTTCATTTGTTTTTTGATCAATTTCTCGGCTTCTTTTGTGTCGCCGAGTTGCAATAATGTTTGAAGATAATAGGTGTAGAAATGATTGTTGGGTGTGCGTTTGTA
>JAIRTU010000155.1 GCA_031254735.1 Bacteroidales bacterium
ACTGTTCTTCAAATGGCTCAAACAGCACCTCAAAGTCAAGACTTTTTGGGGTCATACCGAAAATGCCGTCAAGATTCAACTTTATTGTGCCATTATCGCCTATTGTTTGGTGGCAATAGCCGCGAAAGAGTTGAAAATAGAGCGTCCAATCTACACAATTCTACAGATTGTCGGATTCTCTCTACTCGAAAAAACCACTGTAAAAGAGCTGCTTACAACTACTGATTACAAAAATGTCAAAGAGCTAAATGATAACCTGTTGTTATTCAATTAATTTAAACGCAACACTAGTGGAATCAAAAAGTAAAATTTAAACAGTTTCTAAATAGTTCTTACTATATATAACTCTGGTAAGAAAAATTGCTTCGCGAAAACTTAGTAGATATAGGTTGAAATATGGATTATATTGCTGATAATTAGTGATTAAAATTTGGAATAATTCTAAATAAAATCAACAAGGTTAATTCGTATGTAATTACCATCGATTTATGAAGGAAGCATGCATTTGAAAAACGTTCTTTTATCCGAACTATTTACCACACTCCTCAGACGGCTAATTCCATCTCCTTTGGAGGAGCCGGCTTTTCGGACTTTAGTTTCGTTTCTTTCCTGCCTTTTAGTTTCGCTTGCATGTCCGATAGTTATTCTGTTCCCGAGGCACGGACAAGCATTGTTTTCGTTATTTTCGGCGCAAATTCTTGCCTTTTTTTTATTTTATAGGTGAAATACGTATTTAGCGCCGTCCACAGCGTGATATCGATCAGGAAAATAAACGTATTGTTCAGGTAATTTATCAGCGCAACATTTATGATACAGAGTCCGACATTTATAGCGAACAGGACAACGACTACCGTCAATTCTTTCATTCCCAAATTGATCAGTTTGTGGTGTATATGATTACGATCGGCTTTAAAAAGATGTTTCTTGTTTTTTATGCGCACCAGTATGACGCGCATCATATCAAGCAACGGTACGAGGATCGGGGATACCGCGATAACCAGTATATTCCCGACCGGTCGGATGATGTCGGGCCGGTAACAGGCATAACGCACGGCTAAAAATCCCAGAATCAATCCGAGCGTCAGACTGCCGGAATCGCCCATGAAAAGTTTCCGTTTTCTTTTTGCATCTCCGTACACATTGTAATAAAAGAAAGGGATCAGTACGCCGATCGTACTGAAAGCGAGAATAACACAAGCCTGAAAACCGTGAAGCAGGAACAACACCCCGTAAACGGTTAATGCAAATAGACTCAGTCCGGAGGCCAATCCGTCTATTCCGTCTATCAGGTTCATTGCATTGATGATGAGTACTAGCACAAAGACCGTCAACGGCAAGCCAATCCATGGTGTCAACTCATATATTCCAAAAAATCCGTAAAGGTTATTGATACAGGATCCCGAAAAAGCGACCAGTATAGAGGATATGATCTGCAGGGCAAACTTATGACGATAACGAAGGCCGATCAGATCGTCTTTTGCTCCGCCCAAATATAATAAAATTAATCCACCAAAAAACAGGTATAATTCGGAATTTTCGGGGTAGAAACTGTGATTTTCCATCATACCGACAAGGGGGTATCTGTAAAAAACTCCCAAGGTGAACATCGTCGCAAAAAGAATACAGGGAAGAAAAGCGATACCTCCGAGACGAGGAATAGCTCCTTTGTGCGTTTTACGTTCATTCGGAATATCGTACAGGGAATATTTAACGGCTATCATCAGAATTTTTGGAATCACAAACATTGCCAGCAGCATGGAAAAAGTGAATGCCATGAATATGTATAAATACGTCATAATCAACAGATTTTATATTAGATATGGGGTATAAAAAAACTCGTCAGTCCCATCCGGTGAAGATGGTATGACGTTCAAAGAATTTTGTTTGATCTCCTCAAAAGCAAAATAGTTTCGAAATAGACAACAGTAACTACCGAAAATCATTTCCCTTTGATAGATTAGAGACTGCAAAGAAATATAAAATTTTGCATTTGTGAAACTGTATCACAAAAAAGTTTGCATCCTACCAGTACCAACGCATTTGTCTTTCGCTAAAAAAGTTGACTCACAAAAGAGTTAAAAATGGTAATATACACAAAAAAACAAAAGCAGTATTTATCAGAAGTAGTGAGATTACATTACGAAAAAGGCTATGGTGGAGTCCGTATTTCGCGTATTATACCCATCGGACATGCCACGGCATCCCGATGGCTTGCTATCTTCTATATAACAAAATATCTTCATGCAGATTTTTTGAGTTGATTCTGTAGTTTTTCAAGTGTCTGTTGCGTATTGAGCAGTTTTCTGCGGAGTATTTCTTCCTCGTTAGTTTTTATGCAAGTTTCATCAAATTCTGTTTTTGATTTGACCATTACGTATAGTATCCTGCCTAATTTATTGGCGGTGGCAACAATAGGCTGCATATATCCGCTCTTAGCTTGTATCCTCCGAAAATAATATCCCAAAGGAGATTTGTTGCATTTCAGGGAGTTTGCCGAAGAGCGCAGGATTTGTCCTACAGGATTCTTTCGCTTGGGTATTTTGCTCGATAGGAGTTTTCCCCCTGAAATCTTGTTGTTTGGTGTTAGATTACACCAACAACAAAATTCTTTGTAAGAGTTGAATTTGTCTGTAAAATCAGGTACTAATTCTCCGACCAGTCTCAATAATGCGGCCTCACTGATTCCGGGAATGCGCATCAGATTTACTCTCCATAATTGGGAAGCATACGCCTCAATATCTATCGTTACTGCGTTTTTCTGT
>JAIRTU010000183.1 GCA_031254735.1 Bacteroidales bacterium
ACCCACAGCTTTTCGCAGCTTATCACGTCCTTCTTCGCCTCTGAGAGCCAAGGCATCCCCCGTACGCCCTTAGTAACTTCCACTTTGTGCTTACTTTATTATAATGCCTAATATACATCCATAATCTCCCGCTTTCGCAAAAAACTATCTCCGTACATCAAACACTATCTATTTGCTCTTGTACTCATTCTTGCTTTATCTTCTCCAGTATGTCATAGAACGCTTTCAATAAATAATTGATAGAACTGCTACCAACTATCGATTAAAATTTGTGTTACTCGGAGTTTCACCTCCTTAATAACTTCCTCATCGCTGCTCTTTTTGTCGCTCTTTCCTCGCCACTCTTTCCTCGTCGCTCCTCATTTGCCACTCCTTCCTCGTTGCTTCTTTCTTGTAGCTCCTCTTTTGCAGCCTCTTTCAATGAACGTTCCCGCCCTTTGTCTCCGCACTTACACGTCCTCGCCGTTTGGGAATGCAAAAGTACAACTTTTTTTGTTCACTTTTCATTTTCCTTTGCTTTTTTTTAAATATTTTTTTCTTCTGCCTCATTATCAGTGAGAAAAAAATATATTCGATGTCGTTTTTTTTCGTGTTCGATGCTATTTTCGCTCTTTTTCCGTTCCTTTTTTTATCCCGACGATAATGATTTTGCAGATTTTTTCCCTTTCTGCTCTTCTTTTTCGCTCATCGGCGGAATAAATTCCGGTGGTGTTCGCAGGTTGTGTCGGCGGTGTCGTGCAGCGACAATTAAAAAGGCTACCGGCTGCCTCTCAGGATAAACATTCTTCGAGTAAACATTGAACTCCTAACGAAGTTCCGGTTAAGGTGTTACGTTCTTTTGAACAGTGAATAACGAATAACGAATAGTGAATAATAACGCTGAAAAAAAACGAAAAAGCAAAAAATCCCCCGAAGAAAAAAAATAATAATGATTAGTGATAAATGATGAGTGCTTAGTTATGTTCTGCTGTTGCGTCAATGCGTAAATAACTATTGCTCACTAACAACTTATCACTACAAAAAATCTCCCGAAGAGAAAAATAATGATGATTAATGGTTACAGCGGGAATTACGAATGTTCGTCTTTTTCTGTCAAATCTTGCGGCGGGCGGGCAGATGAAGAAGATAAATCGGTATGATAATAATTATACAGCGTGGCGGCTCTGGCGCTGCCGATTACGCGGGCAATATCTTCCAAAGAAGCATTTTTGATAACACTCACCGAACGAAATACACTCAGCAATTTCGCCGCCATATTCTCCCCTATCCCCTGAATATTGGTCAGGTCGGTTTGTTTCATGGCTTTATCTCTGCGTTTGCGATGATGCATAATGCCAAAACGATGTGCCTCATCTCTCAAATACTGAATAATACGTTGCGTCTCCGACTTTTTATCCACAAACAAAGGAATCGGATCGTTCGGACGATAAATTTCTTCCAAACGCTTGGCAATTCCGAGCAGCGAAATTTTATCTGCCAATCCCATTTTTTGCAAAACGGCATACGCTGCCGACACCTGTCCCTTTCCGCCGTCTACCACAATCAAATCGGGCAGAGGCATTCCTTCTTCCCGCAAATGTTCATACCTGCGTTGAATGGTTTCTGCCATGGTGGAAAAATCGTCGGGCTTATCCGATTTCACATGAAATATCCGATATTCTTTCTTGGAAGGCTTGCCGTTGCGAAAGCAGACCATAGACGAAACAGGATATTTCCCCTGAATATTGGAATTATCAAAACATTCGATGTAAGCAGGCGGACAGGGAAGTTGTAAATCTTTTTGCATGGTTTCCAACAATTCGCGACGGTGCTGTTCAGGGTTCGACAATTCTTTTTGCTTGTGGATTTCGTGCATATATCCCATGGCATTGCGATAGGCTAACTGCAAAAGCTTGTATTTATCGCCCTTTTCGGGAACAACCACCGCCGCTCCGTCAATATCAAAATCCAAAGGATAAGGAACAATAATTTCGCGAGCCGTACTGTTAAAATTTTTCCGAAATCCCACCACCGCATACAAAAGAATATCCTCCAATGTCTCATTCAATTGTTGCCGTATCGAAACGGTCTGCGTCTGCACAATCGAACCGTTAACCACCTTGAAACCACAAACATAAACAGCGGTATCGTCTCCGATAATGCCAAAGACGTCCACATTGTTGATGGAAGAACTTACAATGGTCGATTTTGCCTGATATTTTTCCAGCAGTTCGATTTTCAATTTCACTTCATGGGCTTTTTCAAACTCTGTATCGTTGGCATAAATCATCATTTTGCTTCTCAATTCGCTGATGACCAAAGCTATATTTCCCCGGATAATATTAATAATATGTGTGATGCTTTCTCTGTACGATTCCGCGCTTTGCTTGCCGATACAAATGCCATGACATTTTTTTATATGATAATTCAAACAGGGCTTAAACTTACCGGAGTGTATTTTTTTTTCCGTCAGATTCAGTTTGCATTTGCGTAAGGGATATATTTCCTCAACGGTTTCCAACAAGGCATTCATCATCTTGACCGAGGCGTAAGGACCAAAATAACGGGCATTTTCTTCTGTTTTTCTTCGCGTGGGAAACAAACGCGGGAAACAGTCGTCGGTTATGCACAGCCACGGATAGGTTTTATCATCTTTGAGTTGGACATTGTATTTGGGTTTATATTCTTTTATCAGATTATTTTCCAACAGCAAGGCATCATATTCGGTATCCACTACGGTATATTGAATATCCGCGACATTTTTCACCAGCAGACGCACCCGCGGATGAAGCTGTTCTTTCCGAAAATAAGACACAACTCTTTTCTTGAGGTTTTTGGCTTTCCCTACATAAATAATTGTTCCGTTCTTGTCGTAATAACGATAGACGCCGCCTTTTTCGGGCAATGTTTGCAGTATCGCTTTGATATGAGGATCATTTGTCGGCATAATTCTTTTTTTAATGATATAACGTTCAATGACGGATATTTATTTTTACAATTGTCCCCGGTCAATTGTCAATGCCGCTCGCCCGGCACGGCAAAGCGTAGTGTTCGGGTTAGACTCCGGCTGCCTTTCTTATTGTCCGGTTGAGTCAATGAATTGCCCCTTACTCGAAATCTTATTTTTTACCACAAAGTACACAAAGGCGACACAAAGTACACAAGGACGCTCTTTTGAAACGCCGGAACGCAATCCTCAAAATCACACAAATCACGGTACGGACAACAGGAACGTCATCAACCATTGACAATTAACCGGTATTTTCGTGGGTTGTTTTGGAGTGGAGAAAGTCTCTTATTTTATCCCGAATGGTTTCGAGCGAATGTTCCTTAAAGCACAACAATTCCAAAGGACACCAATCGTTTCGGTGGCAGTTGAGAAGAACAGGAACTTCATGTCGAAAGGATATTTTTATGTTGTGGTGTTGCAGCATTTGCAGGGCGGGTCTGCTTATCAGATCGGTATACAGTTCGTCAATTCCTCCGAGTATCCACAAAGAGGCAGCGGCTTTCCCCACTACTTTATCAACGGCAAAAGCCCCTTTCAAAAGGTCAGGATTATGTGTCAGCAACCAATATAAGTCTTTCACTCCGCGGTGAGAAAAGGTATGGATTTCATCTCTGTTTTTAATTACGCAAGAATAGTCTTTCTCATGCAATAATTTAATAATGTCTTTCATATTGAGTAATAAGTTATTTCTGTCACAGATCTTTTTGCAGAACTCTGCCGGCGTTCTTTTCGGCATTGCCGACCAAAAAAATGTGCTGTTTGCCGTTCATCATTTTCCTGTCAAACCGTGTGATGTCTTTGATTTCCTTCCACATAAATAGCGGCAAATGGTCTTGCGGGACAGAGGTGTTCGCATGCACCGCAACCGATACAGCGTTCCGTATCAACAACAGGCATAGCCAAAGCCTCTGCACTGCCGTCTATGGGTATCATGTGAATAGCGCCTGCCGGACAATGTCTTGCACAGTTTCCGCAACTTACCTCATCGGTATTTACCACACAATTTTCTCTGATAAATACGGCTTGTCCTATCTGAATAGCCGATTTTTCTGCGGCGTCGATCGGTTGGATGGCGTTTGTGGGACACACCTGCGAACATTTGGTGCATTCCGGGCGACAATAGCCTTGTTCGTAAGACATTTCGGGCTGCATAAAACGCTCTATATCGCTTGTCGGGCGTAATATTCGGTTCGGACAAACCGACACGCACAACTGACAGGCAGTGCAGTGCCGACCAAAATGCCGTACACCCAACGAACCCGGTGGCGTCAGGGGTGTTGCCCGATTGGGGATTTTTTTGTCTTCTATCATTGCCAATCCGCCGTCTACTTTGGCGGTTTGGGCTTTCAACACAGAGGTAGCGGCAAATGCCGCCGTAAGCGAAAGAAATTTACGACGAGAATCGTCCACCGATTTTTCTTCAACATCTTTCATGATTTTTTCGGATTTTGATTTAAGACGATATTTCAAAGCCTTTTTACGGCAAACATCAACACAGTCCATGCAGGAAACACAACGGCTGTAATCGATGGTATGCTCTTTCGAGTTGATGCAGGAGGCTTTGCAGGAACGTTCGCACAGGTTGCAATTATTGCAATTTTCAACGTCGAAACGAGGTTTGAAAATAGAAAATTTGGCAATAAAACCCAAAAGCGTTCCCACAGGACAAACCGTGTTGCAATAGATTCTCCCTTTTATCCATGCCAATACAAAAACAACTGCCAACATCGCGACAGCAACAACAAATACGCTCATATCTTTTATCCATATATCGGTAGAATAAAAAGCGTAACTGTTTATCCGTTCGGCAAAATATGCCAACAGATTGTTTCCTGCCTTATATACGGGTGCAAATAAATTGGAAGCCATACGTCCGTATGCACTGTACGGTTCAAGCAGAGAGACAACAAAACTTATTCCTCCGACAAGAGCAATGAAAAATATTCCCATCAATCCGTAGCGTAACCATTTTATTGCGGGAGAATAAGTAAAGCGATATTTTTTTCGTTTCTTGGCTACCCATGAAACAATATCCTGAAACACTCCCAACGGACAGACAACAGAACAGTAAATCCGTCCGAAAACCCATGTAAGCAGCACCAATGCCACCAAAATAACAATATGTAACGCCAACAATGCGGGGATAAACTGTATTTTTGCCAACCACCCAAAATATCTGTGCAGTGTTCCCGTAAAATCGAGAAACAACAAGGTAATCAGGGCAAAAAAGATACCGGCTGCGATTATTCTTATTTTTCTTAACATAACTTTGATTGTTTTAACCGTTAATTTTCAAATGTTCTACAAATTCATCAATCCTGTTCATCACCTCCGGAATATTAATATTTTGCGGACAGTTTGTAACGCACAGATTGCAGTTGATACAGTGATTTGCCTGCCTTAATTTGGGGACACTCCTGTCGTATCCAATCAAAAAGGCACGTCGCGCCTTGCGGTAGTTTTCGTCTTGAATATCTTCCATTTTATTTCCTTCGGTAATACAGCGGTTGTAATGAGCAAACGTTGCCGGAATATCCAATCCATACGGACACGGCATACAGTATTGACATTCCGTACATTGTATGTATTTTTCATTCACAAGAATATCCGTAACTTTTTCCAGCGTTTGATACTCTTTCTCGCTCAAAGGTTCGAGCGGGGAATAGGTGCGTACATTTTCCTGCAAATGTTCCATATAAACCATGCCGCTCAATACGGTGAGTACGTTTTCGGGTGTTCCCGAATATCGAAAAGCCCATTTTGCGGGACTGTCATCGGGATTTTCTCCTTTCATTATGCTCAACGCCTCTATCGGCACACGTCCCAAACGCCCGCCGAGAAGCGGTTCCATGATAATGGCGGGAATATCTCTTTTTACCAATTCACCGTAAAGATATTCCGCATTCACATTCCGACCTGTTGCATATTTCCAATCCTGATAGTTGAGCTGTATCATGCAAAAATCCCATTTCTCTCCCAGATTGAGAACATAATCAAAACCCTCTATCACACCGTGAAACGACCAGCCCAAATTACGGATACGCCCTGCTTCGCGTTCTTTCAGCAAGAAGTTGAGCAGTCCGTTTTTTACAAAACGATTGTCAAAATCTTCCACGCTTCCGCCGACATTGTGCAGCAGGTAATAATCGATATAATCTACCTGCAAATCTTCCATCGACTTACGATACATGGCAATTCCGCTTTCCAGCGTATTGCTTCGCGAAGATTTTGTTGCGATAAAATATTTTTCTCGCGGATGTCGGCTGAGAGCAATGCCGGTGGCTTTTTCTGACCAGCCTCTGATATAAACAGGTGCTGTGTCGAAATAATTTACACCATGAGCAATGGCATAGTCCACCAAGTCGTTAACCGCATCTTGATCAATTTCTTCTTCTCCGGCGGCATTGGTACGCAGGGGCCACCGCATGCAGCCATAGCCCAAAAGCGAAACCCTGTCGCCGGTATTGCGATTGATACGATAGGTCATTTCTCCGACAGGGACATCTGTTTTGTCGGACAATTGTTCTTTGTTTTTCTTTCCGCTGAAATCGCAGGCTTGCAAAATCGCCGTTCCAACGGCGCCGCCTCCCAATATTTTGAGAAACTTTCTGCGATTCATCTTTTTTGTGTTGTTATCTCCCATTTTTTTGACGAATGTTTGGTTATATTATTGTTGTTCAGGTTTTGTTCTCTGATTTTTTGATTTACATTTTCATTTTATTTCGGTATAAAATTCAAGTATTTGAAAGGTATTATTTTTCGATTTCTTTGAGTGATGCGGACAATGACAATACTCAATTCGTAGAGTAAAACAATAGGAAGAGCCACCAAAATCAAGGTGAAAATATCGGTGGTCGGAGTGATTATTGCGGCAACAATCAAAATAATCGAAACGGCATGACGACGGTATTTTTTCAGCATGGCAGCGCGGATAATTCCCAATTTGCAAAGCAACCAAGACATTACCGGAAGCTCAAAGAAAAGTCCCATCAGCAAACAAAGGCTTATCAATGTGCCGATATACGAATGAAGACTGATCATATTGCTCACTTCGCCACTGACTTGATAATTTGCCAGAAAACGAAAAGAGAACGGAAATATCACAAAATAACTTATCAGCAATCCCGCAAAAAACGAAAGACAAGAGCCGACAAGCACCCATGTGGAATACTTTTTTTCTTTTCGGTACAAGGCAGGGGAAACAAATTGATACAGTTTGTAAAAAATAAACGGAGAAGTCAGCACCAAAGCCACGTAAAAAGAAACTTTTATATGTATCAGAAATTGAGAAGTGAGTTCGGTGTTGATCAATGGAACAGAAACAAAAGGAGTACCTCCGCTTTGCAAATCGGCAAACAGAAACATCTCGGCGAGGCGATATGTAATAAAATCGGTTGAGTTTGGCGCTAAAATAACATCAAATACCGGCTCTTTGAGCAGGAAAATAATTACGGTAAACAGTGCCAACACCACCACAACCTCAATAAGTGTTTTTCGCAACTCGTCAAGATGATCCCAGAATGTCATTGCCGATAATTGTATTAATCTGTTTCTTTGTTTGTTTCGTTTTCGGCGGGCGATTGTTTGGTGTTGGAAACATCTTCCAATCCGCTTACTCCGTCTTTGAAACTCTTTACTCCTTTTCCCAAGCCTTTCATCAGTTCCGGTATTTTTTTCCCTCCGAAAAGAAGCAAAACAACCAAAACGATAAGGATAATTTCGGGGAATCCAAGTCCCATAAATAGTGGTACAGTCATTTTTTTAATATGTATTAGTTAATGATTTTAATTTCTTTGAGCCATTTTTCAACATCGTCTTGTGCCGATTTTGCTCTGTTTCCCGGAATTGCAAATCCTTCCAAAACGGTAGATTTCGCACACAACGCTTCCATATCCGAGAGGCATTTTGCTTTTCCGCCGCCTCCATGTGTGCAAAACGGCACAACGGTTTTTCCTGCGAGGTTGTATTGCGACAAAAAAGCAGCCACAGGCGGCGCCATTGTACTCCACCAATTGGGTGTTCCCACAAAAATAATATCGTACCTTTCGATATTTTCTACTTTTGATTGCAATGCAGGCTTGTAATTTTCTGCAATTTCTTTTTTCGCCTGATCCACACATACCTGATAATCGCTCGGATACGGCACAGACGGAACAATTTCAACAATATCACCGCCTGTCGCCTGTTGAATTTGTTGAGCAACGGCTTGCGTATTTTTGCCCTCCGACCATGAGTAATAAACGATTAGTATTTTTTTGTTTTCCGATGTTTTTTGTGCATAACTGCAACTTGATAAAATGCTTACCACAGCCAATATTACCATAAAATGTTTTTGCATAACGATTGAAATTTAAAATGTATAAAATAATAATTATTTGTTTAATATGTATTTAACGATAAAATAAACGCCGAAAAGTTGCAGCAGCATTCCGGGCAGGGCAAGCCGAAAATCTTGCGTTGCCTCATAAAAACTTCCCGACCATATCCATTCAAACATGCTGCCCGTAAGTTGATAAAACAACACAACTCCCGCCAAAAGAGGTATCGAAAGTTTTTGATAGTGTTTCGCCGCGAAAGCAGCCGCAAAAGCCAGCAGGCACGATTTCACAAGAATATCGGGCAGAGAGGCTGCGGGAGGCATTCCTGTGAGAAAATGATTGACAATCGGAGAAAGAACGGCAATCAACAATCCGGGCTTCAAGCCGTATTTGTAAGCGCCTAAAAGGGTAAAAAAGTAAATCGGGAGGAAAATTTTCCCGCCTTGCGGAATGGAATGAAACAACATCGGGAAAAAAATGTTCCCCGCGATGAACAATGATATTACAATGTAAGTTTTTGCCTGTCTGTACGATAGGGAGTAAAATGTAACTGCCGTATTCATAATTTCTTAATATAATAAATGTTATTAAATAATATTTTTATTCTCGCTACAAAAGTAAACAAATTAAACGAGATAGCTGCCACCTCCAAAGCAAAAGGACAAAACAGGCATTAAAAACGGCAGAATACGGCATTTCTTTTCGCAAAAACGCCCTCTTTCCAAGCTGCGAGACAAAAAAGAAAAGAGAAAAGATGAACGATTTTTCGGTTACGTAACGAAAAATCGTTCCCGACAGGCAAAACAAAGCGCAGTAATCAAAAAAACGAACAGCCGATTTATATAAGATGAATAATCGGGCGGTTTTATTGCGGATAAATGTGTGTCTTCATAATCGGTTGATACTTGAACGATTATCTGCGGAAATCTGTTTTATTTGCGTTGTTTGCGTGCCGGTTTTCAATCACGAGGATATACAAAGATGTACAAACGAAAATATCACCATTCGGACAAAATGCCGGGTTCATTTCTTCACTCAAAAATCACTCAAAAAAAAGGGAAATTTCGGGTGAAAATTCATCAACAAAAATCTGTTGATGAATTGCTGTTTTTATTTGGCGGTTTACATGCTTTTTTTTTGTATCTTCGTAAATTGATTCGGCGAAAAC
>JAIRTU010000193.1 GCA_031254735.1 Bacteroidales bacterium
TGTTTCCGGCACACATTCGCCACCTTGCTTGTTTCAAGCGGCAGCGAAATATACACTGTCAGTAAAATGCTCACGCACAAAAATGTTTCCACTACTCAAATCTATGCCGATTTAATAGACGAGAAGAAACGCCAAGCGGCGGAGATGATAAAGATTAAGTCGAATAATAACAATTAGGTAAAATGTAAAAACAACTCAAATCTACGCAAAAGTAGTTGATGAAAAGAAAGAAAAAGCAGCAAACGCCATAAGATTAAATATCAATAAATGAACACTATACATAACTAAGTTATCAATAAGTCGAAGAAACAATAAAATAATAGTTGCATATACTAACTATTTTGTGTAATTTTGCAGCCGAAATTTAAGTAAGAATAGACATGAAGAATTTAATAGACATAGTCATTTGGTTGGTAGCAATTATTGCATTATTTGCAGGTGCTATAAGCACAATGTTTTTACCCGCTCGTCTGGGCACAAGAAAAGAAATGGTAGTAATAAAATTTATACCTCAATAAATACAGTATCATGATTAAAGAAAATGTGTTGTTTAATATCTCATTTGCTGTCAAGGAAATGAATATTGCTTTCAAGCAAATATCGAAAAGTTTTAGCGTGAAAGTTCCCGCCGAAGAATTGGGCATATTATTGGCAATCAGTTTACAAAATTCTGTAATACAGCAGGACATTGCCGAATATTTAAAGAAAAACAAATCTACTGTTTTACGGCAAATTGACAAGTTGGAACAAAAGGGATTACTGACAAGAACGGTTGCCGAAAACGACCGCCGAAGCAATATTGTTGCAATTACAGAGAAAGGGAAGACACTTATTGAAGAAGTCAATCAAAAATCAAATGAGTTTTTTAATACACTGTCAGAAGATTTGAACGACAATGATTTAGATGCTTTCTTCAAAGTGTTGTCGCATTTAAGAACAAAATCAAATAAAATCTCGAAATAATATGAAAAGTATAAGAATTTATCAAATATTGCTTGTCGTAGCGCTCGTTATTATTGCCATACTTGGTACTGTTGCGGCAATCGGTAACAGGCTATCGCAGAGTGCCGAGCCTGCAAAAACAGAAACGCACTCAACTCAGACAGGGAAATGGCGAAAAATAAAGCCACAGGAAATAAAGGTTAATCCTGTAAAGTTAGCTAACGGCTGGCTTGCGCTTGCAGCAGGTAAAAAAAACGATATGAACGCAATGACTGTCGGTTGGATAACGATTGGACAAATTTGGTCAGACCCTGTTGCAATGGTCTATGTTTCGCCCGACCGTTATACATTTGAATTTATGGAACGAAACGATTATTTCACAGTCACGGCGTTTCCCGAAGAAGACCGCGAAAAACTTTTGATATTGGGAACACGCTCAGGACGCGACGGCGATAAAATAAAAGATGCAGGACTTACCGTAGAATACACCAAACTTGGCAATCCCACATTTACCAACGGTTGCCTGATGTTGGAATGTCGAAAAATTTACAGCCAACAAATAGATAGCACTTTGATTGACAAAACAATAAGAAAAAGTTTTTATGTAGATTACAAACAGTCCGTACACCATTTATATGTTGGTGCAATCGAAAATGTTTGGGTAAAAGAATAATCATTTAATAATTAAATATATATGGGAACGGATAAAAATCATTTTAGTAACAGATTCTTCCGATTATTCAATATGAAAACAATAATCATCATTTTATTAACACTTATAATCCCGATAGTGTTTTTTTCACCGCGAGTATGTAAAGATATTCGGAAAAAACAAAATTTTGCAAATACTTACGCGATACAAAATGTCGGAACAGGCAAAGACATACGGGTATATAATGCAGGAATTGAGAATAATACAAAAATTATTCTTTACAGTCATAAAAATTGGGAATGTATAACTTGGCAATTTATTGAACTGCAAAAAAATACATACTTGCTTAAAAATCTTTATACTCAAAAAACTTTTCAGCCGTCGGCAAATTTAAAAGCGGGTGTCGGTTTGTGGCAACAGGAACTGGGTGGAAGCTACCTGCAATATTGGGAGTTTATCGAACAACCCGACAAAACATATTTTATTCGTTTGAAAGATACTGAACTATATCTTACAGCAACTTCCAACGAAAATAACTCTGCAATTATTCTTATGCCTAAACAAAATTCTAAAAATCAATTATGGAAATTGATAAGACAAAATCCAATAGTATAAAATTCTAAAAATCAAAATTTAATACAAATTATAAATTTCAAAAAAAATGGATAAAAAAATCATTTTAGTAACAGGTTCTTCCGATGGTGTCGGAAAAGAAACCGCCAAAGCCCTTGCAAAACAGGGACACACAATTATTTTGCACGGTCGCGACAAACAAAAATTGCAAGCCGTGTATAATGAAATTCAGTCGGAAACAGGAAACAGCAATATTGATATGTTTGTTGCCGACTTTCTTTCGCTTGCCGAAGTCAAACGCCTTGCCGACACAATCGGGCAAAAATATGAGCGTTTGGACGTGTTGATTAACAACGCGGGCGCACAGTTTCGTGATTTCAGGGAAACGACTGCCGAAGGTTTGGAAAAAACAATGACAATCAATGTTTTTGCACCTTTTCTTTTGACAACGCTTTTGTTGGATTTGTTGAAAAAAAGCAAGTCGGCGCGGGTGGTAACGGTTACTTCGGCGGCTCACTCGATGAGCGGAAAACCTGATTTTAGCGACATTCAGTTAGAGAAAAATTACACAATGGGTAAGGCTTATGGACAGTCTAAATTGTATGTAATTTGGGTAATGCAACATTTCGCAAAAGAAATGGAAAAAGCAGGTATCAACAATGTTACTTTCAATTCTGTACACCCCGCCTCTGCATTTACAAATCTTGGGCGTGAAGCGGAAAAATCGTTGAAATGGAAAATTATTTATTTCCTGTGGCGACCGATGATGAAAACGGCGGCACAAGGGGCAGCAAGCAGTATCTATGCCGCCGTTTCGCCCGAATTGGAAAGTGTTACAGGCAAATATTACGGACTGAAAGGCGAGGAAAAACCAAGCGCAAAATATTGGACACCTGAAAACGAACAGACGGTTTGGGATTATTGCAAAAAGATAACAAAACCTTATTGCGAGTAAATTTTGAAGAATACAAAATGACGTAGTCGCTTTCATTGATATTTGCGGTAAAAAGGCATTGGGTCAGCAGTCAGCACAGGCGAACTGACAACAATGTACGAAGCCATTTTGCCAATGTGAGTGTGGCGTTGCTTATACTGAATATAAAAACGAAATAATAATTTTAAATCAAATGGAAGAAAAAAATCCACAAAAAAAGTACCTCAACGATAGATGTCAACGACATTTTAGAGGTTATGCGGGAAAACAATATCCCCGGTCAAAAGCAGGTTGAGGTACTTCAAATCCGCAACTTTACTTTATACAAAAAGCAATACCCGCAAGACCTTTGCGGTATTTTAGACAGGAAAACACAAATCCTGCAACAACCACCTGAAACGTCTGAAAAGTGGTGGGTGAAAAGAAAGAAAAGACGGCACACGCCATAAATCTCAAACAATACCATTTGACCCTCACGCCAAAGTTATTTGAGCCGCATAGAAAAACAACCTGTACGGCTCTTGCTTTTATTGATTATTGGGATTTATTTTTGCCTGTACTCCTTCGGCGAAACGCCGACTACCCTATGGAAGTACTTCCCAAAAAACGACTGCGACGGGAAATTCAGTTCATCGCTGATTTGCTGAACCGTCATGTTGGTGGACTTGAGAAGGGCTTTGGCTTCTAAAACAACATAATTATCAATCC
>JAIRTU010000241.1 GCA_031254735.1 Bacteroidales bacterium
ATTTACGTGGACAAATTGCTCGGCAAAGCCGTTCCTCACTACATGGACGACCTGAAACTCTCCGGCAAAGGACTAAGCGAAACGGCGTTTAAATAGCGGCGTCTGTCCTTTCCTTTTGTATTTTTAATTGCGAATTACGTTTTTTCGTTTCGTCTGTGCGTTCCTTGTGAATTTTGTGTCTCCGTAGTATCCTTAGTGGTACAAAAAATTACGAATTACGGTGCAATTGTCTGAACTATGATTTTTGTGATTTATATGATTACTGTGATTATGTTCTTTGTACAGACAGCGTAAAAGTCCCCTTCAGGGGATTTAGGGGCAAAAAACCTGACGAATTAAACACAAACGCAACGAAAAATCGCCACTTGTTCACTTTTTTTGTGTGAGGTTTATATGTTGCGTCATTTTCATTATAAAATTACTGTTTTGTTTTGATGTTTTTTTTGTTTTACGGCGATTTATGAGATGAAATTTAGCTTGTAATTATTTGATAATCATTAAGGTGAAAAGATGATAAAAAATTTTCACGATTTTGATTTTTATATGATAAAAAGTTGTACTTTTGCGTGTCTTCTGTTTGATAAGCATTTTATTAAATAGAAATAAAAATTAATATTAAACTAAAAAGTAAAAGTGATGAAAAAAGTAAGTAGAATTAAAAAATTAGTTGTGGCAGCCACGCTGCTACTGGTAGTGGGTGCAGAAGTGCAGGCACAAGAGAAGACGAGAATGGTAGTGTATCGAAAAGATAAGACTGTCCTCCAAATGTATACTAGCGAGATTGACAGTGTTACGTTTGTGGCGGGGGATATAGTTGATCCCTGCCCGACATGTCCACCATGCCCGCCGCCACCACCAGATCCACCGGGTACAGTAGAAACCCCACTTTCCGGCTTCACAGAGACCTTTGTGATGGTACCTGTGACGGGAGGAACAATGTCTATGGGTAATCCTGCACAAACCGTAACGATAAGCGATTTTCACATTGGGAAATATGAGGTTACGCAGGGTGTGTGGGAGTATGTGATGGATTATAACGGAAAAGGGCTTTCGCCAACAACTCGCTATCGGGGTAGTACTCCAAGTACTACTTATGGAGCAGGAGGTACTTATCCTGTGTATTTTGTTGCGTGGGAAGATATAGTGAATATATTTATTCCACGTTTGAATACTATAACAGGCAGGACTTTTCGTTTACCAACAGAGGCGGAGTGGGAATATGCCGCCAGAGGCGGAAAAAAGTCGACTTATTGTGCAGGTACAGGTGGTTGTCAATATTCCGGCAGCAATGATGTAGATGCTGTTGCGTGGTACAGTAGTAATTCTGGCAGTACAACACATGCAGTTGGTGGAAAAGCAGCTAATGAATTGGGTCTTTATGATATGAGTGGAAATGTTTTGGAATGGTGTCAAGATTCTTGGGACGGTAGTGCTAATTATCCATCTGGGTCAGTGAGCGATCCTATTGTCACTACTGGCTCTTACCATGTGTCACGTGGCGGTTATTGGAGCGACTCTGCGCGTAATTGTCGGGTGGCTTATCGCAACGGCGGCAATACTCCTGGCACTCGCGGCTACGGCCTTGGTTTCCGTCTGGTGTTGGTTCCGTAATTCACCTCTCCTTCCAAAATCAAGAATAAAATAAAAAGGCAGGCTGTGAACGGTCTGTCTTTTTTTATTGTCTGAACTGTGCTTTTTCGTTTCGTCAATGCGTCCTTGTGAACTTTGTGTCTTCTTTGTGAGGAAAAATTACGAATTACGAATTACGGTTCAATTTGTCTGAACTGTGATTTTTGGGATTAATGGGATTTTTGGGATTGTGATGATCAATATAATTTTTTTAAACGAGGACTTTGGGTAACGCCCCAACGCTTCTGGGGGAGACTCCAAGACTTCTGGGGAGTCCCCGAAATGTTTTCAGAGTCCCCGAAATGATACAAGGACGCCCTTTTGAAACGAAAGAGCGTCCTTGAGCATCGCCCATTAAAAAGGAGAGCTTCCTCGCGGAAGCCCTCCAATCGGCTTTTAACAACATTAATCCTTATTTGTTTGATAGTATTTCAAAGTCGCACCGCCGATTTTGGGCGCGATTGTCTTCGGTGGTGTTGGGAAGCAACGGATCGTTGTACGACCGTGTCGAAACCTCTATCCGTTTGGCGTCGATGCCCTTCGAGATCAAATAGTCCCGTACCGAAGTCGCACGACTTAATCCCAGATTGGAATTAAATTTGCCCGAACCCAAATCGCAGGTGTTGCCTATCACTTGGATATGCAAGTGCGGGTATTTCTTCAACAACGCCACTTTCTTGTTCAACAACGCATACTGCGAAGAACGAATAGAGGCACTGTTCAACGCGAAATAGACATGTCCCGACAATGTGGTATGCTCTTCCTCGCTTATTTCCTGCACTTTTTCGGGTATTACCTCTTTCTCTTTGGCGGGTTTTTCCAAACGCTCGTTCACCAGGTCTTTCCATGTCCGAATTTCGTTTACTCCCTTTTGCAAGTCTTTCACCGCCGCCAAAATCGCATCGTTGTATTCTTTTTGATTTTCGCGGAACAGACTGTCTTCTGTCTTTGCCAGCAACGCTTCTTCCTGCTGTTTTTCCCAAGGAGTCTTCTCTACCCTACCCAAGCGAATGCGAATGCCAATCTTTCCACCATAAGAAACCAATCTCGCCTTGCTGACACGGTCGGAAGTCAACATGCCGTTGTATTGAATATTCTTTCCGATGTCGGGTGTTTCTCCGTCGAAATAATCGGCAGAAGCCTCCAACAAGGGCTTGTCTGTTTTCTTTATCACGTTGTTGAAGCCGTAATCGATATACGCCCCCAAGGTTAAATCAACCCGACGTGCCACAGCAAACAAAAAGCCAAACTCAGCCGTTCCCGCAATGCTCACCTTCAACTTCAAGTCGTTGTTCCACGCCCACTTTTCGTTGGGATTGTGAATACTTCCAAACCCATGATACGCAAGCGGCGGATTGGAGGGCGAACCCAAATCCATTCCCGCTTCGGGATAATATCCCGACACGTTCAAACGAGCGTCGTTCTCGTAATTTCCGTCCAACACCTTGTATTTCGCCCCAAAAGGTATTTGTACTTTCGCCCCTACGTTGAAATACAATCCAAACTTCTGCTTCAAACCAAACTTGTGCTGAAACTGCACCAACAAAGGCACTTCGATAGCATTTGCCGTCTGCCGCTCTTTCCAATTGCCCAAGCGAACCCTCAACTCATAGTCGACAGGAACTCCTGCTGCATTATCATCATCGGTTTGATTGCCCAGACTGACATATTCATCATCGGAAAAATCTTTTTTATACACACCCACCGTTCTGAAATGTGCAAAGCCGACACCTGTTCCTATTCCCCAATGTTTATTGAAGAAATAAGAATATCCAACTATCGCATTCCCATTCAAACGCATTCTTCTGCTTCCGTCTGACGTCAGCCCTTTCAACTTGTAGCTAAACCCATTGGGACTTACTCCCACGCCAACAGATAAATAATGAGCGCCTTTTCTTTCTTTCTTAACAGACGTCGTATCTTTCGACAAAGCCCGATCGGACGAATTATTTTGTCCACTCACAGCAATCAGGCTACTCAGCAATATTATCACTAAACTTATTCTTTTCATTGTATTATTATTTTTGAAATTCATACTTAAACTTATTAAATCCTGTTACAGTCCAACCACAAAGCGTTCAACAAAAGTATGTCCGTCTGTTGTGATAACTTTCGCCGTATAAATACCCGCCACCACAGGGACAGTAAACTCTGTTACCGCATGGGTAACCGTTCCTTTGTAGACCAATCTTGCCGCCGCATCGAATATCTCCAAAGAAGCATTCTCAACCTCAACCTCCGAAGTGTGAATCTCTAAAATCACCCGCGAGCCTGCTTCGGCAGGATTGGGATACAATACCACTTTCGCCGTCTTTTTGGTGTGTACTTCCAACGGACAGGTTTCGATGTACGAACCGTCGGCATAATAACACCTTACATGATAGGTTCCGTCAAAGCCAAATTCCTCTCCGTAGTATTGAGCATATCCGTCTTTGGAAACAGGCTGCCCGTCTTTGTACCATTGGAAAGAAGAAAAGCTGTGTTGAGGATCGTTTACATATAAAACATTATCCCATTTCATCTCAATGGTAAACGCATTGGCATTTACATTCACTTTGGCACTTGTCAAACTCATGCAGCTGTTGCTAAGCTCAACATAATATTCTCCGTTTAAAGACGGATCGTAATCAAACGAATAAACAGAAGCATTTGCCCCAACAATGGCAACACCGTTGTGATACCATTGATATTTTAAATCGCTTGCGTCTGCCACCACCGACAACGTTACCCTTCCACAGGTAACAGGCGGTGTGGGCTGCTGAACAATGGAGAACTTTCCTGTTTTATGAATATCAAAAGCCGAAGTAAACGTATTATCACAATGATTATCTGCCTTTATCGACAGGATACCGCCGTAATATCCTTCCGCCAATCCCACAGGGATAGCAATACGTATGGTGTCGTCTGCCAACAAACCATTGGTAACATCTACAAATCCGCCTCTTCGTGCATTTACATCATAAGCTATCGAATAATAAATGGCTGTTCCCGCCGCAACATTTGCCGTATAAGGAATCTTGACCACCGTAACATTATCGCAAATCTCAATTAAAGAACTTTCAAGCAATATTTCGGGCGTTGTGTATACCTTCACGGTATCTCCTTTGCTGATCGCTACGCCACAAGGCGTTTCTACCCGATATTGCAGCAGCTTTCCGTTGTCGGCAGCCGTTATGGGCATGCTGTACGGATCGAAAAGCCTTCCGCCCAACAACCATTGTCCCGCAACAAAATCGTTGCCTTTCCAATCGATAGAAGGTGAAGAAACACGCAGTCTCTCGCCCGCACAAACAGCATCGGGTGCTGCACCGTCGGTGATGAGAGGCACTCCCATTACTTTCACGCGATAGCTCACACTGTATTTGCCTCCCATAGGCATTTCGGTTACGGTTAATGTTACCGTATATGTTCCCGCCGAATCGTAGACATGAACAGGATTTCGCAATACGGACGTATCGCCGTTGCCAAAATTCCAATGCCATGCACTGATATAATGCCCTTCTGCGGTTGTTTTGCTTTTGTCGGTAAACAAAAACTCGTTACCCGACAAACACTGTTTGCTCTCGTTGAGAGAAAAGTCTGCCAACACATCGGTAAATACGCTCACCTTTATCTCTTTTGTAACAGTAGCCTTACAACCTGCCTCTGTTTCCACCGTCAACGTAACCGTATATGTACCCGAAGCCTTATAGGTGTGTTCGGGGTTTTGAAGTGTGGAAGTAGAATCATCGCCGAAATCCCATGCCCACGCAACAGCATTGGCAGAAGAACGATCGGCAAACCGAACACCGCCAAGTCCGATATGTTGAGCCACGAAGTTTGCATTCGCCGCAGGCAAAACAATAATATAAGCCGTGTCGGTATCTCCTGTGCAAACAACGCCGTTCAATCGGTATTCGGGAGTTATCAAAATGGTCGCCTTGACAGAATCGCTTGTTTCGTTTACCGCAACAAACGAACGCATAACGCCTGTTGAATAATTTTCTATTCCTATATTCTTGTCAATACTCCATTTGTAAGAAGTAGCCACACCATCGAACGAAACAGGCAATGTACGATCGCCCGCACATACAAGTTGGTATCGATTGGCAATATCATGAATAACAGGTACAGGATTTACACCCACACGCACCGCACCGTAATGTGTCTGCTTGCTGCTTCCCAATGCGTCTACCACATTTGAAACAACATAGGTGGTGTATTCCGCCACATTCGACTTGTTCTTGGGTATTTTAACGGATACATTCACAGGAAACTCTTCCGCCGTATGTATAAGCGTATCTTTTGAAAATGTTCCTCTGCTGTCGGAAACCGTAACCGTCCACGGCGAAACGCCGCCCATCACGTAGGCAATCTGAACAGTGGTAAGGCTATCGTCTCCACAGAGAACAATATCTTTTCCTGTCAAAACAGCCGTTGGTGAACCTCCTATTTGCACAGGGATAACCAATCGGGTAACACATCCGTCTTCGTTGACAGAAGTATAAAGCACTTCGGTGTTTCCGCCGGCTTTTCCTGCTATTTTCAATGTTCCGTTTACAAGTTGAACACTCGCAATGTTTCCGTCTAAAATACTAACGGTCTTCGCCCCGGCAGCCTGATTGGTATTATTGTCGGTAACGGTTAAAAGAACGGTGTCGTTTATTGTTGTATATGCCCCTGCGGGAGATACCGATACCACCGGCGGATAGCTGATCGTCAGCTTTATCTCTGCCAAGAGTTCGCTTTCGCATGCTGTGGCGATGTTGGTTGCTTTTACATAATATATACTGTTCTGTTCAGGAACAGGAACTGTTTCGGGATCGTTGATAATTTCTCCGTTGAAATAATACGTATATGCAACATTCGGTTTGGTTTCTACCGCCGAAGTCAAATCTATTGTTTTTTCATCGGCACAAACAATTATATCGTCAGAGATAACAGGCGTTTCCGGTGCTGTATTGAAATAAGCCAGCACGCCAACTCTCGACGTTTCACAATCGGAAGAAGACTGTGCTGCATAATACCATACCGGCGTGTTTGTCAATGCCGTATTCGAGGGCAGCAAATTGCCACCCACAGGGCTGTCGTACCACACAACGCCCGCACCTGTGATTGTTAAATCGTCCAACGTAAAATTTGTTCCACAAAATATTTGCGGCGAAACAACATCGGGTCCCTGCGGATTGTTGAACAATATCCGCACAGGCGTCCGTTCCGTACTTTCACACTCCCCTGCTTTTTGAGCGGCATAATAGGTTACTTTGTCGCTCAAAAGCGTACTGGAAGAAATCGGCACGGTGTCGGTGGCAGTAGCATACCAACGTATTTGATTGTTCGGAACACGAATACTTGCAATAGCCGCACCCTCGCAAAAACGTTGAGGAGAAGCAACAACAGGCGGATCGATAAAACCTTCCATAGCCGTGTATACAAGTACAGGCGTCCGTTCCGTGCTTTCGCATGTTCCCGCAACCTTGGCGGCGTAGTATGTTTTGGCATTGCTCAACGCCGTAGAAAGAGGTAATAAAGCCCCCTGCTCCGAATACCACACGATATTGCTGCCGTCGGTGGCAATGTCTGCCAAAGTAGCATAGTTGCAAAAATGTTGCGGACTTGCAATTGCCGGAGGGTCTAATACGGTTTCTTTTATCGTTACTTTTACTTTGGAACGTACTTCGCTTTCGCAAGAGTTCATCTTCAAAGCGGCATAATAAAAACCATCGGTCAAAAGGGTATTCCTGTTGAGTATGTTCCCTCCTGTGGGAGCGTCATACCAAACAATGCTGTCGCCCTGTGCCTGCAAGTCGGAAACCAAAGCCCCCGAACACAGTGTTTGAGGAGAGGTTGCTATCGGAGGCAATAATCCTTTCGATATGGAAACCGTTACCGCTGTGGCGGCACTTAAACAAGAACCGGTTTTTGCCACAGCATAATATGTGTTTCCGTCAACCAACAGATCGGTTGGGAGGTAGACATTCCCGCCGGTGTCGGCATCGTACCAAAACAAGGTATCTTTCGCGGTTACGGTTGCCGACAAATCGGCGATACGAGGAGTGCCGCAAAAAGATTGCGAAAGCAAAGCAATCGGACTGTCAGGAGTTTCGCACGACACGGTAGAGAAAATCAATTTGTTCCCCACTGCCAAATATGTATCCGACGTTTCAAACGAATAGCGTTCATACGTCCACACATAATATTCCGTCTTTGTTGTTAATCCTGTAAGCTGTGCGTCAAAAGGCACAGCTTGATTGGAAGAAGAATTTGCGAAAGGTATAAAGTGTAAAGTATCCGTTCCAAAGGTCAGCACACCCGACGCCGAAGCTATCTGTGCCGCCGACGGAAAATTGTACTCCACACCATTGACCGTAATTTTGTTGGTAATACCATTCACAAACAAAGAATCGTTATTTGCAGAATAGATAAAACCGTATTCATGAATATCATCATAATTCAATCGTCCTGTATTTTTCGTATCTATTTTGCTTGACACCTGCATGGTGTTTGACGGAGCAAATTTTCCGCGTGCAAACGTTCCGTGAAGAGAAGCCGCATTTTCCGAAATATGCGTTACCGAATCGGTGATAACAAACGAGGGCGAACGGTACACAAACAAATTCTCTCGCGAATATCCCGCATCGGAACCACCTAACACACCGTGCCGAACAGTAACGGCATTGTATCCCCAATACGAAGATATACGAGGAATTTTCGGGTTGCTGTAAAATCCCAAATCGGACGTTTGAAGAGCTGCTCCCGGAACTGCCTTTCGGAAAAAGATTTTATACACCGGCAACATCTGACCTGCCACCAAATCCATACTCTCCGACACCTTTGTACTTCCCAGAGCAACTTCCGAATTCATATACTTCATCGTACCATCGGAAATCGGTTGATGATCGATAGCGTTTGTGATAGTCATTCTCGGAAAATGCAACAGAAAATTGGGGTCGAGTGTTATCACTTTTCCCAACGTATACGGATCGTTTCCTTGCGGTATATCTCTCTGAAAGTTTTCATCTGTCAAAATCAACGCATGGTGATTGTACAGAAGAGAGAAAGCAAAGCCGCTCGCCAACATTTTACCCACACCGCCAAGTTGCAATTCTACATGATCGGGGGTTTCTAAAATGGTTATTATCATACGGGTATCGGAAGTTGCAAGCACTTCTCCCTGATTCCCATAGTAGATTTCACTCTGCGATTTCGCAGTAAAGGGCAACGTTACAAAGACTATTGCCAACAAGAAAGCATATATGCCTCTGTTAATAAATTGTTTTACATGTTTTATTTTCATTGCAATATTATTTTAAAATTATTAATAACTATAAATCCAATCATAGGTTTCTCCATATATCTCCAAGACGAGATTCAACCCGAACAACATGATAATCCGATCTTCCGAATTTATATAAGCGTTGCCGTTAAAATCATATACCGGAGAATATGGCGTTGCTCTGTACACCGACACTTTGGCATTGTATTGAGATACGTCTCGCGAATTTATTTCAAAATCGGCGTTTACATCACCTGCAAGTATCTCTCTATGTCCCAATGTACCATCGGCATTCACCGTAATCTTGCCCAGACGTGTTAAATATCCCTGACGTGTAATTTCGAGGATATAATCTCCCGGAGCAACATCTTTAAACATATACATTCCCACCGTAGAAGCAGGCACATCACCCACTCCTGTAACAGGCGTATTGTCGACCGTGCCGGTGTCTCTTCCATAAACAGACCAGTTGATTGGCAAACCCGGATTGTTTGTTTTTCCTATTGTTCCCGGATATTTGGGCGTGCCAGGGATATAGAATGTTCCATCGTAGTGAACAGCTTTTGTGATATACAAGGGAGAAGCCTCTACTACCTCCCCAACAGGATCGGACGTATTGGTTGGAACAGCATGCAGCTTAATAGTAGTACGGAACAGCTCGTTGAATACATTGTCGTCCTCCAATACAAAGGGGAATATTGTTCCGTATATTGTATAACAGTCGGAGGTTACAAGAATTGCCGTTCGATCGCTTTCACAGTTTTTGGAGCTTTGTGCTGCATAGTAAGTAGTTCCGTTCACCAACAATGTTGTCGGAGGTAATTTGTTTCCACCTGTTGGGGCGTCGTACCATACAATGCCCGCACCGGCAATTCTCAAATCTGCCAATGTAACCGCATTTCCGTTACACATGGTCTGTTTTTCCGGTGCTTTGGGAGGTAAAAAGCCTGTTGTTTCCACAACAACGCCTGTACGTATTGCACTTTCGCACGTTCCCGCTTTTTGAGCCGCATAATAAGTAGTTTTGTCTTTCAAAAGAGTAGAAGGCGGTAATGCCGTTCCACCTGTGGGGTGTGCATACCATACTATTTGATTGTTCGGCACGTGAATGTTGCTCAACGTAGCGCCGTCGCAGAAATATTGCGGTGAAACAAGTAACGGTGCATCAGGCAGAGTGTCCGTAATTATTATCATCACTTCCGTTCGAGAAGAGCTGACACACGAACCTCCGCCTGTTGTTGCAGCATAGTAAGATGCACCGTCGATGAGTGTAGTAGTTAAAGGTATTTCATTTCCTCCCACCGCGAGGTCGTACCATACAATGTTGGTATTTCCGTTGGTGGCAATATCTGCCAACGTTGCGTTTCCGCATATCTGCTGTGGAGAGGCAATTCTTGGAGCGTCTAATATAATGTTGTTATCTATCTTTACGGTTACGGCGGTAGATGTGGCACTTTTGCAATTGCCTAGATTTTGTATGGCATAATAAACCGTTCCGTCAATCAAAGGCGTGTTTGGCGACAATAAATTACCACTTGCATCATACCATTCTATTCCAACTCCCGCAGCCTGCAAATTGCTTATCAATGCACCGTCGCAAAATACTTGCGGCGTAATTGCCGAAGGTGGAGTTAAAGTACTTTG
>JAIRTU010000261.1 GCA_031254735.1 Bacteroidales bacterium
AACAAAAATAGATGAAAAAATATCCGGGCAAATATATCTTATGTCCGGTAGGAGCTGACAGGTTGATAATCAGAACCCGGCATTTTGGGCTTATTGCTTCACCACGAAATACACGCCTATAATGATAATGACTACGCCTATCCAACGAGTGAAAGGAATTGTTTCGCCCAAAAACAAACCGGCAGAAACCAATCCGATAATATAACTGATAGACAAAAGCGGATATGCCAAACTGAAATCGTAATGCTTCAAAACATGCGTCCATATAAGAAACGATGCCAACGCACAAATTCCCGAAACAGGAAATTGCCACGTTGTAACAACTCTCTTGAAATAGGTGGTTGTCCATGAAAAATCACCAAACAATTGCACCGAAATCTTTAAAAAAGTCTGTGCCGTAACCAACAAAACACTTTGTGTCAATATTAATCCGATTAATCTGTACATGATTTAAAATATTGATTATTAATTTTATCCTTTTATTTTTGCTCGCGGATCTAAAAATCCGTATATAATATCCACCGCAATATTGATCAACACCAAAATAACAGAGATATACAGCAGACTGCCCATTACCACAGGAAAATCGTATTTCTCCAATCCGTTCACTATCATTACGCCAACGCCTTTGTAGTCGAACACATATTCCACAAAGACAGCGCCTGCCATCATGCCGGCGAGCCAACCCGAAATGGCGGTAACAACCGGATTTAACGCATTTTTGACGATATGTTTTTGGATAATCCGAACAGAATGCAATCCTTTGGCTTTTGCCGTCCTGATATAATCCTGCGACATGACTTCCAATGTAGAATTGCGCATCAACTCGGTAACGGTCGCCAACGGACGGATACCCAAAGTGATCGCCGGCAGGATAAGGTTTTTCAAGTCTAAATATTCGCCCTCGCCAAAATCGCTGACAGTGTACAGGCTGCCGAACATGTTCAACCCTGTTTGGTCTGCCAGCAAAAAGGCAAACACCCACGCAAAGAGTATCGCCGCAAAAAACGACGGCAACGCCATTCCCATCACCGAAACCACCAGCGTACTCTTGTCGAACCATGTATCTTTAAAAACGGCACACAATATTCCGAAAACAATCCCTGCAACAATGGCAAAAAATATGGAAACCACTGCCAGCAATGCTGTTTTGGGAACGGCTTCGTTCAACATTTCCATCACCAAACGTTTGTTTTGATACGAACGCCCCAAATAGGGTTTCTTGGCAACCAAAACCGTTTCCTGTCCCAATTTGCACAACGAGATAAAATCGTATTTGTTTGTGTCTAAATAAAATGTACTCTCCGTATTGTTTCCGTTGTGCAGCGACACCGGCAGCATATCGTTGATATAGTTGATATAACGTGTTGCCAAAGGAAGATCCAAGCCAAGCTCTTTTCGGACGGCTTCTTCGGAACTGACGTCGGAGCGTTGTCCCATTGTCATAATGGCGCTGTCGCCCGGCAAAACAGAAAAAAGCAGGAATATCACGGTGATAACGCCTGCCATTACCAAAAAACCGTATCCTGTTTTCCGAAGAATATATTGTATCATGTCTTTAAAATGTTCGTTCTTTAATAAACCGTATCAGGGCGAGCAGTGCTTCTTTGTACACGCTGTCTTTTTGAGCCTGAACAAAAGCGATGCAGCGTTCCGATTTTTCCGCTATCATATTTTCCGTGTACGATATTCCGCCGTGTTGAGTGATTTTTTCGATGAGCGATTTTATTTCTTCGTATTTTCCCTGATGAGTTTTGTACAAATGAAATAACGACAATTGTTCATCGGCGGGAAGTTGCTGCAAGGCAACGATCAAAGGAAGTGTGATTTTATGTTCATAAATATCTTTACACACATCTTTTTGAGAAAGATTATCCGGTTGATAATCCAACAGGTCGTCTTTCAGCTGAAAAATCATTCCAACGTCTCTGCCGAAGCTGTTCCACTGTTGAGCCGGATATTTATTTTCCTGCACCGATACAACGCCCATTTCAAAGCATGCGGCAATCAGCGAAGCGGTTTTACAGTCGATAATACGTAAATATTGTTCCTGCGAAATTATCCGATTGTCAGGTTCTACCAGTTGCAGCAATTCTCCTGTTGTCATGGCTTGTGCCACTTGCGACAATTTTTCAAGCAGGGGCATATTTTGGGTCTGTGCAACAAGTGTCATACATTTCGACAAGAGATAATCTCCTGTCAAGACAGCCGTTTTAACGCCTCTTGCAGCATTTATGGTGGGTTGATTATGTCTTTTTTGTCCATTATCAACCACATCATCGTGGATAAGAGAAGAATAATGCAACAACTCAAACGCCAAAGCGGTGGTATAAGTCAGCCGATTGATATTTCCGACTGTTGCCGCCGAAAGAAAAACCATGGCAGGACGAAGTTGCTTACCTTTATATAAGGATATGTCTGACAATAATTCATCAACGGCAATGTCGTTGTGATGTATGATTTTATCCAAAGACCGGTTAAATGAATTTATTTCCTGCTCTATCGGTGCGAATATTTGTTGCAACATTGTTCTTTTATCTCTTTGTGCAAAAGTAATATTTTTTACGAGATGAAGAACGTAAAAAAATGAGAAATGATCAAAAGAGGAATGAGAAATATACCGTAATGAATAATCAATGAAGCAATTACATGTTTTTTTTGAAAGTAATACAACCTCTATTTGATTTGTTTCCATTGTGTTGCCAAGCCGCCGGTGGCGGTTTCTTTGTAGAGAGAGGGCAGGTTATGACCTGTCTCTTTCATGGCGGCAACCACCTTGTCGAAAGAGATCAGATGACTTCCATCGGTTAAGGTGCTGTAAATATTTGTATCCAATGCTCGTGCTGCGGCAAAGGCGTTGCGTTCGATACAGGGTATTTGTACCAACCCGCACACCGGATCGCAAGTCAAGCCCAAATGATGTTCCAAGCCCATTTCTGCGGCATATTCAATCTGTGAGGGACTTCCGCCAAACAGTTGATTGGCAGCGGCGGCAGCCATCGCACAAGCTACGCCCACCTCGCCCTGACAACCAACTTCCGCCCCCGAAATAGAAGCGTTTTGTTTTGCCACATTGCCAATCAGTCCGGCGGTTGCCAAGGCTTTCAGGATACGGTTTTCGGAAAAAGAATGGTTTTTGCGAAGATGATACAACACCGAAGCCAACACTCCACTCGATCCGCAAGTGGGAGCGGTGGCTATCAATCCGCCTGCCGCATTTTCTTCCGAACAAGCCAACGCATAAGCAAACACCAAAGCACGTGTCCGCAGGTTGTCGGTATATCCGTTTGCTTTGACGCAGTATGCCGGCGCCTTGCGACGTATGCCCAGATGCCCCGGCAATACGCCTTCGGTTTCCAAGCCTCGTTCAACAGCATTTACCATAGTGTTCCAAACCTCATGCAGATAATCCCAAATATCGTCTGCCTCCTGCATTTCCACATATTCCCAATAGGTACGTCCTGTGCTTTTGCACCATTCCAAAATTTCGGTCAAGCTATTCATCGAATAGATTTGAGGTTTGTTTTCGGGTTTCATTGCTTCGTTTGCCAAAGCCCCTCCGCCAACGCTGAATATCGTCCATTCGTCGGTGGTTTGGTCTTCGCCGTTTAAGGCTTCAAATTTCATTCCGTTGGGGTGAAACGGCAATACGGTTTCGGCTTGCCAGATAATTTCCACAGGAGAAATCGGTTTCAACGCATCGATAATGGCAACATCGGTCAAATGCCCTTTTCCTGTTGCCGCCAGACTTCCGTATAAGGTAACTCTGAATTTGTGAGCGTTCGGATTATTTTTTCCAAACATCATTGCGGCTTTTCTTGGTCCCATGGTATGACTGCTCGAAGGTCCGTTGCCTATTCTGAATATTTCTTTTATGCTTTCCATTTTTGCGGATAGAAGTTTTTAGTGATGTTTGTGTGTTTAAATTTTTACATTTATTTATAATGCCGATTGATGTTCAAACAAAATCTTTGCCACAATATTTCCGGTAGAAATCAAGTGTTTAAAGTCCGATTATGAAGTTTTGTCAAACAATTTCCACAGTTCGTCTTTCAGCGAGGTAATTCCCATTTGCGTATGTGCCGAGATATATTCTGCCGGAATATCAAATGTCAGCTTCTTTTTCAGCTTATCCAACTCGTCGGCGGGTATTAAATCGCATTTAGAAATGGCGACTATCCGTTTTTTGTCCAACAATTCGGGGTTGTATTGTTTCAATTCGTTCAAAAGAATATCGTATTCTTTTTTGATATTTTCCGAATCGACAGGGATAACAAACAGCAACACCGCATTGCGTTCGATATGACGCAAAAAACGCAATCCCAATCCTTTCCCTTCGGAAGCACCCTCGATAATTCCGGGAATATCTGCCACCACAAAAGAACGATCGTCGCGATACTGCACCATTCCCAAATTGGGTTTGAGCGTGGTGAACGGATAATCGGCAATTTTGGGTTTGGCATTGGAGACAGCAGAGATAAAAGTTGATTTTCCTGCATTGGGAAAACCCACCAAACCAACGTCCGCCAATATTTTCAACTCTATAATCTTCCAATCTTCCGTTCCCGATTCTCCCGGCTGTGCAAAACGCGGTGTTTGATGTGTCGCCGACTTAAAATGCACATTTCCCAAGCCTCCACGACCGCCTTTGATCAGGATAATTTCCTGTTTATCTTCCAAAATTTCGGCTTCCTGCTCAAAGGTTTCCGCATTTTTGACGACAGTCCCCAAAGGAACGTCTACATAGACATCGTTTCCGTCTTTGCCGAAACACTGATTTTTGCTGCCGCTTTCTCCGTTTCCCGCAAAAATATGTTTGGTGTATCGCAGGTGCAGCAGTGTCCACAGTTGTGCATTGCCGCGAAGAATAATGTTCCCGCCTCTTCCTCCATCGCCGCCGTCGGGTCCGCCTTTGGGAGTTAAAGCACTGCGTGCCAAATGTGCAGAACCGCTTCCGCCTTTACCCGAACGGAAAAATATTTTTACATAATCTATAAAACTCTCGTTGCTCATTGTTTATATTCTGCGGGTTTTCTTTAATGAACGAACCAAAATCTCGTCCAAACGTTTGGCGACTTCTTCGGGAGAACCGATGCCGTTTACCTGCACAAGTTTATTTTGTTTCTTAAAATATTTAATAACCGTATTTATCTTTGTTTCAAATTCTTCCATTCTTCCGATAATCAAGTCGGTGGTTTTGTCGTACGGACGGAAATCGTCGGTTTGCGAACGCTTGGACAAACGTTTAAAGCATTCAAGCATAGGAACATCTAAATACACAACCAACGAAACCGATGTGTTCATTCGCCGCAACATGCCTTCCAAAATATAAGTCTGTACCAACGTGCGGGGAAATCCTTTAAAGATAAACCCTCTGTTTCCGTGAATTTGCGACATTTCGTTTTCTACCAATTTGATAATGGTCTCATCTGAAACGCTTATTCCATTTTCGTAGAACGATTTTACACTTTTCCCGATTTCGGTTTCGCGGTTTATTTCGGTCAGCAACAATTCTCCGGTTGAAATATAGTGGAAATTATGTTTTTGTGCAAAAATTTCGCCTTGCGTGCCTTTTCCCGATCCCGGGCGACCTATCAATACCACGTTTTGCGGCGATTCTTTCACCACGCTGTCGATCACATTTTCCACACGTTCAAACACTTCCTTTGTTTCTCCAATTCCTTCAATTGGAAAATACATTCCGCGACTTTCGTAAAAGTCTACAACAGGCAAGGTTTTGTTTTTGTATTCTTTAAATCGTTCCAAAATAATATGTTCCACATCGTCCGAGCGTCCGTGTGTTCGGCTGAGCAAACGCCGTGTAAGCTCTTGCTGATGAACGTCCAAGCTGATCATGCAAGTGAGCGATGTGTTGATTTTGAGCAACAAACCCTCCAAAATATACGCCTGTACAAGCGTTCGGGGAAAACCGTCGAAAAGGAAACCGTTTGCGTCTTCGTTTTTGGTGAGCCTTTCTTCCAGCAATTGCACCACCAACTCGTCGGGAACAAGCTGACCTTTATCGATCAACGCTTTGGCTTTTACTCCCAAAGAAGTATTTTGGGCAATTTCTTCGCGTAATATTTCACCGGTGGAAATATATTCCAATTCGTATTTTTCCAGCAACAGTCCGGATTGAGTTCCTTTTCCCGACCCCGGAGGACCAAAAAATGCAATGTTGAGCATATATTAATTATCGTTTATCTGTAATTCGCAAAAATAGATAAAAAACAAATGCAAACCGTCCGAACGATGATTTTTTGTGTCCGGTATGATTGATTTAATTACGAATAATACATTTAATTATTTGATTATCATTCGATTAGAAAAATGTACACAATAAAACAATTTGCTCGTTCGTTTTACACAGATCGGGGGTTCGGTTTTGCAGGTAATACAAAAAAACGGCATGCCGCAGGTATGCAACAAACGCTGTCTCTTGCAAAAACTCATACGCCGATCTTACAAAGGTACTGAATTTTGCGGATATATGCAAGTTTTTTCCGTTTTTTTTCGATATTCAGCCTTACAAATTAATTTGCGATTCGTGTTTCGTGTTTTTTTCTTACTTTCTGCTTTACAAGCCTTGTGAACCGCATTTTTTCTTTTCAAGTTTTTTTCTTACTGTTTTTTTTGTCAATCGAAAAAATGTATACTTTTTTTTAGTAATTTTACAAATAATTTTTAACATTAACAAGTTATTATGAGTCAGCAAGATAAGGAATTTTTTGAAGAAACCGGTATCCATTTTACGGATTATTTGAAACATGCAATATCCAAATGGTATTTGTTTGTCATTTCTATAATACTCTGTGTTTTAATCGCTTACATATATACCGGCAAAGTTCCGAAAGTGTATGAACGCAATGCTCAAATTATGTTCAGCGAAGACAATAAACAGAACATCGGACGATTAGGCGAAATAACAAGCCCCGAAAGCACTTTGGAATTGTCGATAAAAAAAGATGCGAATAATGAAAAAGAATTATTTGCTTCCAAAAAATTGATGTTGGGCGTTGTAAAAGCATTGAAATTG
>JAIRTU010000269.1 GCA_031254735.1 Bacteroidales bacterium
CACCACGAGTTGGTTTTGCTTCCGGCATTGCAACTTTTGAAAATCGAAAAATATTGTGGTATCTTGGAAAACAAATACGCAATTTGCAGTTCGCTCAACGGACGAAGAAAGCTGTAATAATTCAATTCGTCGGAAAGAAATGTGCCGACATATTTTCTAAAATCGGCTTCAAATTCATACGATTTGGAATATTGATGATTTACGTCCATTCCAATCACCGTCGATTCGTTGGCGCCGGCTTCGTTTGACAGAGCTATGTTTTTCTTTCCCGACAAAGCGCCGATCAACAGACTGTAAAACGCCAGCATCGCCGAAAAGGGCGTATGACCGTTTAAATAATCCTGTTTGTTGAGTTCTAATAAAAGCGGGTCGATACTCCGTTGAATTTCAAAGAAATCATCTTCAAGACCACTTGTTTTCACTGTCTCTAAGGTTGCCCCGCGAGGGTTGATAATCAGCGGCGTAACTTTTTCGTTCCGACAAAGAAGGTCTAATGTTACCGCTGAATCTTTCCCTCCGCCAACAGGCACAATGCTTTCGTCTTTCAAACGGAAAAAAGGTTTTTTGTGTGTGTCCTTTGGTGGCGTGGGGATAATCTTCACAAAATCATCGATACAGGTTTTTATGCCGTTGCAGTAGAAAAACTCGCCAAGTCCGTGATAATATATTTTTTTCCAGAATGGAACGGCGTTTGCGGGCAAATGTCCCGTTTTGAGTTCTATTGTCGGGCAACAGCAACACTTCCAATAGCTTATAAGTTCAATCATGCCTATCGAAAACACAAAATCATCTAAGAGCGTAAGCGGACAAGCAACGAAAAAATGCTCGAAATCGGGGTGATATTTAATGACGGACTGCGGCGTGAAAACAAGGGTATCGCCTGTCGAAAATCGAAACGACAAAAGCAAATCCTTTCCCTGTCGCCTGTAATGGTATTCATCGTACGAAAAAACAGGATATTTTTCCCGCAAAGCAAGGAATGTTTGTTGATGTTCTTTTATATTCATATCGGTATTTTTTGATGCAAGTTTACAAAAAAATCTCGGATTACATGCCAAAAAAGTCTTCAAGATGTTTCCCAAACAGAAAAAGCGAAGCCTTTCGACACAAACCAAACAGATTTTAATGGTTGAAAGTAAGAACGTTAATAAAGGAAAAATATTTTTAGCGAGATTATGCCGAGTGAAAATATTTTTTAGTACCTTTGCATCCGTTACCAAAGCGGCTCCGTAGCTCAACTGAATAGAGTTTCTGACTACGGATCAGAAGGTTGGGGGTTTGAATCCCTCCGGAGTCACTAAAAAAGAAGCACTTAGGGTGCTTTTTTTATTTTAAGTCTGCCGTTACCGATAAGCAAACAGGGTATATCCTGTAATGCATTTTTTTTTGCGGCAAAGAACGTTTGCGATTGAAAAAAACAGGGTATTTTCGTATTATAATTTTTTATAACTTTGCATTGTTAATGGTATGGATTTTGCACTACCGTAAAAAATAATCATATTCCTTGATATAAAGGAGTAATATAATAGTCATGGAACGTTACAATTTTGAAGATTTCGACATACATAAAGCTCTAAATGCAGTTCTTTACATAACGCAGAAGCTTAAAAGAAATGATTTTCACAAGATATTTAAAATTTTGTATTTCTCCGACAGAGAACATTTGTCCGATTATGGACGTTCAATAACAGGAGATACCTACATCGCCATGGCTGATGGTCCTGTTCCGTCGAATATATATGATATTTTTCGCTCGGTTAGAGGAGACGGTTTTTTTAAAGACGACGGAAATTTTTCCAAGCTGTTTCAGGTGGTTAATTGGGATTTAATCCGCCCGGTAAAGAAACCCAATCTGAAAGTGTTATCCAAAACAGACTTACATTATATCAATGACTCAATAAAAAAATACGGAGACATGTCATGGGACGAAATTCGTGAAAAATCGCATGATTACGCATGGCGAAATACCGTAAAAAACACTCCTATTTCATTAGAAAATATTCTTATCGAAACAGGCAACAACGAGGCGTATATCGAATACCTGAAAGAGCAAATATTGTTGGCTAAATTGTTTTAGTATGTCTATATCGGGCAATATACCTCCTGACATTCAGAAAGATATTTATAGAAAATCTATAACTGTCGGAGATGTTTTTTTGAAAGAATTTGAGAATATTGACCACAAGAAACTCTTTATAATTGCAGGAATTTCCAACGATAAAATGTATATCTGTTCCATTTTTATCAATTCGAGAATACATCCGCTTCAAAACAAACCGAAACTTCTAAAACTTCAAATACCCCTTTTAAAAAGCCGAAATTCTTTTTTGGAACACGACTCTCATGCCAATTGTTCGTATCCAATCAAACTTGATACCGAGCAAATCATATCAGGCATAATAAATGGATCGTGCCGTGTTATCGGCAGGATATGTGATGAAGATTTGCGTTTCATTCAGCATGCACTGATTCATTCGGAATTGCTGACGACGGAAGAAATCGAATTGTATTTCAACGCCGAAAGCGATTTATAGCGAGAGATGAGATTATACAGATAAAAAATTGTCCCTGACGACACGAATAAACCAAAAACAAATGCCTCGCAAAACGCCATACGGTATAAACTAAAATTTGTGTCTTGGTTTGAATTAAGAGACAAGGCGGCAAAAAGTGGTATTTTAGTCAAAAAAAAAGCAGGTTGTCCTGCTTTTTTCGCTTCATTTTTGGTATTGCGTCCGCCGCCACCTTAGAATTTCTTCCGAGACGGTTGGATAGCCTATTGCAAAAAACGCTCGGGGAGTTGTTTGCAGTAGTTGAGCGGCATCTTACCTTTTATGCTCCTATCAGCCTCAGCATACCCCTTATAGCTGCCTTTCTTATGACCACCGCAAACTATGCTGCAAAAGTACATTTTTTTTCAATGCAAAACACCATACGCTATAAACTAAAATTTATGTCTTGGTTTGAATTAAGAGACAAGGCGGTAAAAAGTGGTATTTTAGTCAAAAAATAAGGGGGTTGTTTGCGGTGGTTGAGCGGTCTCCTACCTTTTATGCTCCTATCAGCCTCAGCATACCCCTTATAGCTGCCTTTCTTATGACCACCGCAAACTATGCTGCAAAGATACAATATTTTTTAGTAACAGATTACAGTATAGCTCA